>DASSZO010000186.1:0-2318 GCA_035702815.1 Candidatus Aquilonibacter sp.
CCGATGGTTTCAACCGTTTGCAAAAGTCGAAGACGCGTCGATCATACATGTAGATTCCGGTAACGGCATAGCGGCTCTTCGGTTGCACCGGCTTTTCTTCGATTCGAACGATTCGCTCGCCGTCGAGTTCGGGGCAACCAAAACGCTCCGGATCGTCGACTTCTTTGAGCAGAATCCGCGCTCCGGAATCTTGTTCCTCGAATTTGCGCACGTATGGCGAGATGTCATCTTGGATGATGTTGTCGCCGAGAATGACCGCGATGCGCTGCCCCTCTGCAAAGTGCTCGCACAATTTTAGCGCATCGGCGATGCCGCCTTCGCCTTCTTGATAGGTGTAGTAAATGTCTTTAAGACCGAACTCTTTTCCATTCCCAAGCAGACGAAGAAAGTCGCCCGCCGAGTTGCCTCCGGTGACGATCATGATGTCTTTGATCCCGGCTCGAACGAGCGTTTCGATCGGGTAGTAGATCATCGGCTTATCGTAGATGGGCAAAAGGTGCTTATTGGTCACCTTCGTGAGCGGACGGAGCCGCGAGCCGAGCCCGCCGGCGAGAATAACGCCTTTCATCTCTTCCTTTATCGGTGGGCGTACTGCCGCTTGTAGTAGTCGAGGAACTCGCCGGATTTTAACGGCCGCCACCAGGATTCGTTGGCGCGGTACCAGGCGATCGTGTCGAGGAGGCCTTGCTGAAAGTCAACGCGCGGCACCCAGCCGATTGCGCGGGCCTTCGCGGTATCGACGGCATAACGCCGATCGTGCCCCGGCCGGTCTACGACGTGGCGCACGTGCGTCTCCATGGAACGTCCGCATTCTTTTACGAGGATACGCGTGATGTCGATGTTCGCGCGCGGATTGCCCCCGCCGATGTTGTAAATGTTGCCGACTTCGCCCCGCTCGAGCACGTGCATGATGCCGCGCGCGTGGTCTTCGACGTGCAGCCAATCGCGAATCTGCATGCCGTCGCCGTAAACCGGTACTTGCTGATCGTCGATCAGGTTGGTCACGAAGAGCGGAATGAGCTTCTCGGGATATTGGTACGGTCCGTACGTGTTGCTGCCGCGCGTGACGAGCACGGGCGTCTGGTAGGTCGTCCAGTACGCGAGGACTTGCAGATCGCCGCCGGCTTTGCTGGCCGAGTATGGGCTGCGAGGGCGCAGCGCGTCCGTTTCGACCGATTCGCCCTCGCTGACGTCGCCGTATACCTCGTCGGTAGAAACTTGGAGGTAGCGCGGAATCGAGCGCTCGCGAACGGCTTCCAGCAGAACGTGCGTGCCGAGGATATCCGTGCGAAGAAACGCTTCCGGCTCGAGGATCGAGCGATCGACGTGGGTTTCGGCCGCGAAATTCACGATCGCGTCGACGCCGCTGCCGATCGCCGAGGCGACGGCGGAAGCATCGCAGATGTCGCCGTGCACGAACCGGTACCGCGGATCGCCCTCAATATCGCGTACGTTGGCGGGATTGCCGGCGTAGGTCATCGCGTCGAGATTCACGATCTCGAGATCCGGCCGCTCGCGCAGCGCCAAACGGATGAAGTTGGACCCGATAAACCCGAGCCCGCCGGTTACTAGCCAACGCATCACTATGTGCTTCGGCCCTATCGGGTAGCGGCCTTAATCATGGCGTGCAGGACGTCCTCGTCGCACGGATCGTCGCTGGCGGCCGTCGCTTGCTCGACCTCCAGCCCGGCGAAGTGGCGGAAGAAGGAACGCATCACGTCCGCAACGCCTTCGGCCGCAACGCTGCGCCGGTCGAGCTCGAAATAGCGCTGCGTATTGTACGTGGCCGTGATGATCTCGTATGACCAAAAGTAATCCACAAAGTCGTACGCACGACGCAACTCGTCGGCAACGACGCGTAAGACCGACTTCGAATAGACGGTCGATTGGATGACGCTGCGGTCCTCCATCGTCGCGACGAGCGGCACGGGAGAAACGGTGAGCAGAATCTTCGCCGCCGGGTTCACCGCCCGCAGGGCCTCGATGAAGCGATGCATGGCGTCCAAGTTCTCGGCGACGGTCAAGTTGCGAAACGCGAATCGGGTGGGATCGAAGACGCCGAAGTCCTTTCCGGGTGCCGCGGGGAATGCCGTTCCGTCGATTGTCGAACAGAAGCCCTCGGTCAGCCCGAGCGTGAAGACGAAGACGTCCAGCGTTTCGAAAAGCGAGCGTACCGCACCGAGATGACGCTCGCGCTCGGCTTCGAGTTCCTCGACCGTTGCGAAGCCGTGTTCGAAGACGCGCGGCCGAAGCGGGTCGACGAAAACGTCTCCGCGCTTCCAAGCGCCGTCAACCGGCCGAAACCGCCCGTACGCGCG
>DASSZO010000214.1:0-6269 GCA_035702815.1 Candidatus Aquilonibacter sp.
TGGATGAAAAGCAAGTGCAGCAGTCGTTCCAGGACCAACTCGGGGAGATCACCTTCAAGCAATAGAACGGGTCCGCCAATGACGGACGAGCACTTTCTCCAACGCGCGATGGAACTCGCCGATGCCGCGGCCGCGTCGGGCGACGTGCCGATCGGGGCGGTGCTCGTCTCTGGCGATCTCGTTCTCGAAGCGAAGAACGAAAAAGAACTGCGGCCGGATGCCACCGCGCATGCCGAGATGATTCTATTGCGCGAAGCGGCGCAGCGCCTGGGCGTGTGGCGGCTCTCGGACGCGACGATCTACGTGACAAAAGAGCCGTGCGTGATGTGCGCCGGAGCGATGATCGCGGCGCGCATCAAACGCGTGGTCTACGGTGCGCGCGATCCCAAAGGCGGCGCGGACGGCGGTGCTTTCGACATCTTGCGTAACCAGAAAACCAACCACCGGATCGAGGTGAGCGCCGGCGTGCTGGAAGAAGAAGCCGGCGCGCAATTACAGCGCTTTTTCCGACAAAAGCGGCAACGCACCGGAAATGAAGGTATAACGGCGGAGACGCGGTAGTAACGGTTTCGCTGCGAAGCAGCGTTTGGGGAGAGGTGGTCGAGTGGTTGAAGGCACCCGCCTCGAAAGCGGGCGTACCTGATGAGGGTACCGTGAGTTCGAATCTCACCCTCTCCGCCATGACGAAAAGCCCGGCAGAACGCCGGGCTTTTCTTTTTACTTTGCCGCTTGCAGATACCAGGCCGCATCGACGCACAAACTGGGCGGATGAAACGGCGGAACGGCGACGTCGAGGCCCATGCGCCGCTGGGTCGCAAGCAGGATGAGCTGATGCTCCGCGAGCGGATCGTTCTGCGCGAGCAGTGCCGGCGAAGCGCGTTCGAGCAGCGCGCGCGCGGCAGACGAGCGCGGATCGACGAAGCCGTAATAGATCGCCAGCACTTGCGCGAGCGCGTCCGGATACGCCACGCTGAGGTTCGCCGGTCCGCTCGTTCCCGCGTCGTTCATGTACGGCCGGAAAGTCTGCGTTTGGGCGTCCCAAAGGACGTTCGTCACGCCGTACTGCACGATCCGGGCGTCGCGATCGTAGCGCGCGGAGAGCGGCGCATCGTGGAACGCATGGTCGAAGAGCGCGCTCGCATCGACGAGGCCACGGTAGAGTTCGACGTCATCGATCGTGTAAAAGATGTGATACTGCGGCCGCGCCCACGTCAGACCGTTCGGGCGCATGGTGGCGACGCCGGAGTCCATGATGCGCGCGAGATCATCGCGATGCGCCAAAACAAGCGCGCGCAGCGCCGGATCGCCGCTGTCGTACGCATGGCGTGCCAACGACAGGAAGACCGCGCCGTAGGCGTCGGTTGAGTCGGGGCGACCACGCGAGACTTCCCGGTCGCCGTCGAGGTCCACGTCGTCGGGTACGCCGTCCACGCCGCTTCCGGAATCATGCGCGTGCGCGAAGTACCATTGCATCCAACCGGCAACCATGTCGGGCCGCTCGCGCGCGTGGACGAGCGCGTCGGCGACGAGCGTTCCAAAATACCCGCTCACGTAGCGTCCGTGCGGGCGTACCCGGATGGTCCCGTTCGGGCCGCTGCACGGTCCGGCGAGCCAGTCGGCGGCATCCGAGGCACGGGCCGGCTCGCTTGTCAGGGCGGCAAGAGCGACGAACACGGCGAAAAGCGAAAGCAAGAGAGCACTGGCTCGCATATCATCCTCGAGAGGAGCGCTTGGTGGCAGCATCCCAGACGGGATCGAGTGGACGCGTTACGATTCGTCCGCATCGTTCCTATCGAACGCTGCGCGTTTCGCAGGGTAGTTGGATAGGGACGCTTGCAACCTTGCCGGTGGGCCTTGCCGTCGCCTATACGTTCCTCACGCTTGCGCTCCCGAAAGCGACGGCTGCCGTTTTTACGTGGCTCAGCGCGAACACGCCGCTGCACACGTCCGTCGAGGACAATTTTCTCTGGATCGGATCGACGGTACCGGCGCCGTCGCTGCCGCCGCTCTCGGTCGTCGGCGCGCTCGACGTCGCCGGCGGATGCGTCGCGCTCGTCATCGCGATCGGATTGCTACGGCAAAACACGCCGCTCGCGCTCTGGTTCCAAGCGAACGTGATCGTCCTCATGTTCTCGGCGCTGTGGGCCTTCTTTGAAGGCCGCGTCGGGTACGACGGCCCGACCTTCATGCTGCTCATCGAGCGCACCAGCGTGATCATGATTCTCTGCTCGCCGGTCTTCGCGGTGATCGTCTCGGCGCTCTTGCCGTTCTCGTCGCTGGAACGCGCGCTGATGCTCGTCGGTCTCGTCGCAGTCGGCTTCGTGCTTGCCCTCGTGCGGCTTGCGGCGTTTGCACTGCTGCTGACCCATTTCGGCGTCATCGCCGAGGCGAATCTCTACATGTTCTTTGGGCCGCTCATCGACGTCGTCTATTTCATCGTCATCTATTCGCTTGGCGTCGTGTCGTTGAGTCACCGCATCGCTCGGGGAGAGCACGTGTGGGACTGGCTCTAGGGCTGCTGCAACTCTTTCTGGTGGCCGTCGTCGCCCTGATGGCGCTCTACACGGCACGACATTGGATCTTCACGTTCTCTCGTGTCTACGGCAAACAGCGAATGTCGTTCTCCGACGTGTACGAGGAGCATCCGCCGGAGATTACGATCCTCGTCCCGATGCACAACGAGGCGGCGGTCGCCGAAGCCTGCCTCGATGCAATCCTCGCGTCGGACTATCCGCGCGAACTTCTGCGCGTGATCGCGATCGACGATCATTCCGAAGACGAAACGGTCGAGATCCTCTATGCGTACGCGCAGCACGACCCGCGCGTGCAGGTCGTCGAGATCGATGGACCGTTCCGCGGAAAGGCCAATGCCCTCAACGTTGCGCTCGCGCAGGTGACGTCGGATCTCGTGCTCGTGTTCGACGCCGACTACACGCCCGGCAGGGGGCTCATCCGTACGCTGATCAACGCGTTCGTCGATCCCGAGGTCGGCGCGGTGATGGGACGCGTCGTCCCGCGCAACACGAGCCGCAGCATGCTCACCCGGCTGCTCTCGATGGAACGGGCCGGCGGGTATCAAGTCGACCAGCAGGCCCGCTACAACTTCGATCTCTTACCGCAGTATGGCGGAACCGTCGGCGGTTTCCGGCGCCGGTTGCTCACCGACATGGGCGGGTTCGATCAACACTCGCTTGCCGAAGACACGGAGCTGACCGCCAAGATCTTCCGCTATGGCTGGAAGATCGTGTACGACAATCGCGCGGAGTGTTACGAAGAGGTTCCGGAAACGTGGCAGTCGCGGTTCAAGCAACTCCGGCGATGGTCGCGCGGGCACAACCGCGTCTTCTGGTCGCACATCATCGGCCTCTTACAAGCGCCGCATTTGTCGATCGCACAGCGGGTTGACGCGGCGTTGTTGTTGTTGTGTTATTCCGTCCCGCCGATCCTCATTGCCGGATGGCTTGCGGCGCTCACGATGTTCCTCATGGGCCGGCTTCCGTATGCGGGCGGCATCACACTTGCGTTTTGCGTCGTCCTCTACAATGCATTCGGCAACTTCGCGCCCGTCTATCAAGTGGCAACGGCGGAAGTGCTCGACGGCTCGACGACGCGTCTCTTGCTGCTGCCGTATCTGTTCTACATGTTTCCGTTCAACTCGTGGTCGATCACGAGCGGTTTCATCGATGCCTTCGGCGACGTATTCAAAAGCCGTCGCGGCCACTGGGATAAGACGGCGCGCGTCCAGGAGACCAGCGCCTAATGTCCGGCGGCGAAATCCTTGTCTACGCGCTGTACGCGTTCGCGGTCATCGTGCCGTTGCTGCCGGGACTGCTGGAGCTTCGAACGGGCAGCGACGACGATCCGCTTCGCATCGATTCGAGTTATGCCCGCGACCCGCGATTTCTCGGCAAGTCGATGCGCGAGAAGATGGCGCCGATTCTGAACCAGACCAAAGGCGAAGCGCGAGTCCCATTTCTCAATCGCAAAAACGAGTACGCGCGGGTGGTCAACGCGCTCGATGGCGGAGACCGTACGGCGTTCGAGGACGTCGTGCTTTCACGGGGCACGCTTTGCGTCGGAAACGAGAGCGAGTTGCTCGATATCTACGCGCGAGGAAACGTGCGCGTCGGATCGGGCTCGCGATTGCGTACGCTCGCCGGCGACGCGGACGCCGACCTCGGCCCCGGCACGCAAGTCGTGCGGTGGATCGACGTGAACGGCAACTGCAGCATCGGCAACGGCTCGGATCTCGGACAGTCGGTGAGCGCAACCGGACGGGTCGTCCTCGGCGACAACGTACGGTTTAACCGCGTCTTCGGGCGTCCCGTCGTCTCGGTCACCGGTCAGCGTGCCGAGGTCCGGGCGCTGGGCATCGGGCCGATGTTCACGACGTCGATGGCGGTCGACCGGCTTTTGGTAAAGACCGTCTTCGTCGAGCCCGATGAAACCTATGACGTGGATATCATTGCATCGTCGGATGTCGAAGTCGGACCGGGCGCCTGCGTGATGGGCAGCATCAAATCGCGCGGGCGCGTGCTCATCGGCGAGGGCGCCACGGTGATCGGCAATATCATCGCGCGCGGAACGGTCACGCTCAAAGCGGATGCAACGTGCTTCGGACACATCTTCGGGGAAGGCGACGTCATGTTGGAAGAAGGGGCGCTCGTCGGCGAACGCCATGCGCCAAAAACCTTGCACGCGTCGCGTACCGCGGTGATCTCGCCCGGCGCCTGCGTCTTCGGATGGGTCATTGCCGAACGAGGGGGGCGTACGTGAGGCGACTGATTGCCTCGGCGATCGCCGCGGCGGTTCTTCTGGTACCGTCGCTCCGCGCCAATGCGGACGAGCTAACGGCCGCAACGACGGTGGACACGTTTTCGAGCACCGGTGACGTGTACGGGCCATGGCAAACCGAACTGCTGGAATATCAGTGGCAAGCGGGACGCAAAGATATTCCGTCCGTCACGCTGCTCAATCGCAACGACCACGATCGCAACATCTTCGGGCAAGCAATCCCGTCACGCTCGACGGCCGTCTACGTCGACGATTACCACAACTGGACATCCTCATTTTTCACCTACGTGCAACTCATGACGTCGGATGGCACGATCTTGCCGAACCGCTTGTTCTATGCCGAGGCCGACGCGAAGCTGGGCGCGCAGAAGAACGTCGTCTTCGGCGTCGGCGCCTCGGCGTATGCGAATCCCGACCACAGTTCGACGCGCTCATTGAGCATCGGGCCGACGTATTACGCGAAATCGATGGTGTACACGATTCGTTATCTGCCGTCGGCGGTCGGCGGTGATTTCAGCGGGCTGCGCAACGGGTTTCCGGTCATCGGAACGACCAAAGCGTACGGGTCGGGCATGGAATTCATCGCGGAATATAACCGTTTGGGCACCAATCAGGTCATAGTCGCCTACCTCGGCGGCAATCAGCCGGGAATTCTCGTCGGCGGGCTCGGCGCCGTTCCCACGCAATTTACGAACATCCAGCGCATCGGAGAGTTCGATCTGTCGATCAAACACTGGGTCAGCCGCGATTTCGGCTTCATCCTCGGAGGATCGGTCGGATCGCATGCGATGCAGACGTCCGGTGCAAAAATCTATGACGTGCAAAGCGTGACCGCCGGGTTATTCTTTGGGCGAGCGGTGGGATTGCCACGATGAAACGATTGCTGCGCTTCGCGCTCGGCGCGATATTCGGCACGGGTGCGGTGCTGCTCGCGGCGTGCGGCTCGGGAACGTCGACGACGTTTAGCGCCGTTCCGGTGCCGTCGTTCTCTCCGAGCGGTCCGCAAACGGCGCCCGTCGCGACCGCCGCGGCGACGATGAGTCCGAACGGCTCGGCCGCCGGTTTGACGTTCGGACCATCCTATACCAGTGGGATTGCGACCGCAACGGTGGCGCTCGGCGCGACGACGACGTCCGGAAACGTGCAGATCGACGCATGGCTTGGAAATCCGAGCGGAACCGCGCCGCTGACCGCGAGTACCGGTCCCGCTCCGCTCGTCTACGGATACGTCACGATGACCGCGTCGTCGACGGTCACGTTTACCACGACGCCGAGCATCATCGTGAACTTTGGAGCGTCGGCGACGACGTCCGGCATGAGTTACTACGTTGCGTATCTCGCACCGGGCGGTCAATCGTGGCAACAGCCGCTGCTCGGCCCAGCGACCGCGGGCGGCGCGTCGCAATTCACGCTGCCCGCGAATCTGATCGCCGGTCCTTTTACGATGCAAGCGCGGCAAACGTACACGTTTGCCA
>DASSZO010000248.1:0-2561 GCA_035702815.1 Candidatus Aquilonibacter sp.
GTCTGGACGAATTGCTTGACGTAAGAACCGGTCGAATTCGTACGCGGCTGGTCGACGTCGAGGCTGAGGCCTATACGGTGGCGCGCGACTACATGGTCCGCTTGACTCCCGCCGACCTCGACGAACCCGCGCTTTCGTGGCTCGCACAGCAGACGAATCTCGATGATGCCGCCTTCCGGTCCGCTTTCGAACGAACGGCTATGACTCGCAGGTAATCGGGTACGTTCTCATCGGTATGCTCCGACCGCTCCTCGTTGCCGCTCTCGCCGTCCTGACTGCGACGGCGTGCGCTGCTGCCGGCACTGCTGAACCGACGGTGCCGCACGGGTTTTCCATCGAGAAGATCGCGAGCGTGCGTGATGCGCGCGAACTCGCGATGGCGCCGAGCGGCGATCTCTTCGTGGGCAGCGGCGGAAGCGAGGTGTATATCGTCGCGCGCGCCGATGCCCGGCAGCCGGACCCGCCGCGCATATTCGCGCGCATCGACGATGCGCCCGTCGCGGGAGTCGCGCTGTCGGACAACGCGTTGTTCGTGGGTGGTCAATTCGGCGTGTACCGAATTCCGTATCACGCCGGCGACGTGCATGCGAGCAGTGCACCGGAAAAGCTCGCGGCCGTTCGCACCTCCGGGATCTCGCGTGACCATCAAACGACCAGCCTTGCATGGAACGGCCGCGCTCTTTATGCAAGTGTGGGGTCTTCGTGCAACGGCTGCAAGCCGGAGCTCGATGCAACACGTGCAACGATTCAACGCGTCAACGTCGCAACTCACCGGCTAACCCCCATCGCGCTGCACATTCGCAATGCAATCGCGCTAGCGATTCGGCCGCGTACGGGAGCCTTGTGGGCCGGAGTTGCCGGCATCGATGATTTACAACCGGGCCACCCATACGAGATCTTTGACGACGTCACCTCACACCATCTACCGGTCGACTATGGGTGGCCGACCTGCTATGAAAACCGGAAAGTTCATCCGAAGTGGCCCGGGGACTGCTCGCACACGCCGATTCCTCGCGTCGTATTCCCCGCGTATGAAACACCGATCGGTGCGGTGTTCTACCCGGGCAACCCTCACGGACGCTATGCATTTCCGGCAAGCTATCGTGGCGGCGCGTTCGTGACGCTGCACGGGTCGTGGCACGATTTCGGTGGGCTCGTGCCTCCACGTGTCGTCTTCGTTCCTTTTCGCAACGGGTCGCCGATCCATCCGGTCAATTGGAGCAATCCCGACGCGCAATGGAGTCAGTTCGTCGCCGGATATCAAAGCGGCCCGACCGATCGAATCGGACGTCCGACCGGAATCACGGTCGGACCCGATGGATCGCTCTTCGTCGCGGACGATTTAAGCGGAGCGATCTATCGCATCCGTCCGCGATGATTACTGCGCTGCAGAGAGTTTGCCGAGGAGCGCGTTTGCGCGGCTCATACCGGCCGCGTCGTTCACCACTTTATAGCGATAGAGCGCGAGATTCGCGTCGTCCTTGGCATCTTTGAGGCGGCCCATCTGTTGCTCGATGAGCGCTCGCAGATAGTAGCCGTCGCCGTCCTCGAGATGGCTTTGGACGTAGACGCCCGCGTCGCTTAATGCGCCGTCATTCTTTCCCAGATGCATCCGGGCGATCGCTCGCCAATAATGCGAACTGGTGTCGCGATCGTCCGCCGCCAAAATTTTCGAAAATGTTGCATCGGCCGCCGCCCAATGTTCTTGCTCGATCGCAACGCGGGCGTGCCAGAACTGCGCGCGATAGAGGTCTGGTTCGATCGCCAGCGCCGCGAGGCAATCTTGGTCGGCGCTGTCATACCGGCCGAGCGCAAACAAGACACGACAGCGCATCGCAAGCGACTGCGAGCTATTCGGATCGATGTTGACGGCGAGCGAAGCGTCCTTGAGCGCCGCCTGATCGTCGCCGAGTTCGTCGTATGTAATCGCCCGCGTTCGCGCCGCATATCCGCTGTTCGGGCTGAGCTCGAGCGCCTTACTGCAATCGGGCAACGCGGCGTTGTAATTGCCCAACTGATTGTAGGCATCGCATCGCGACGACCACGCATAGGCGTAATCGGGGTTCGCGCTGATAGCAGCACTATAGTCGCGCACGGCGTCTTTTGCGCGATCGAGATCCATGTACGAGTCGCCGCGATCGACCAAGGCCCGCGCGTCCTTCGGATGCGTCGCGAGGTAAGCCGTCAGGAGTTTGACCGCTTCTTCATCCTTGCCGGCCTTGCCCAGGGCTTCCGCCTTGGCAACGGTGTGATCGGCGTCGTCCGCCCGCGCCGCATTGCCGCTCCACAGCAGCAATGCGACGACGGACATCGCGACAAAGAGGCTCTTAGTACGGATTGAGGACGACACTCCACTGATCTCCCGATTGGTAGACTCGGCTCGTAGCCGCTTCGTATTGGCCGGCCCCGTTTCCGTTTGGCAGCGAGCACTCATCGTCGTCGGCAAATCCATAAATCAGACCCGGCAGCCCGGCATTTGGCGCGTACGCGTAGTAATGAGCGTAGCCGGCGTACCAGTCCATCGTGGTCGTCGACGGCACGGAAACTCCGTTGAGTAATCC
>DASSZO010000259.1:0-11047 GCA_035702815.1 Candidatus Aquilonibacter sp.
AGCACGTCGCTGACGCGAAAGCGTGAAACGACCCGCGAATCCTCGCCTGCCTCATAGCGCGCCACGTAGAGCAGCGTTTCTACCAGACGGCGCAGATCGCGGTTCGACGTGATGCTCGTGGCAAGCATCGATCGATAGGCGTCGGGCAACGGGCCATACGCTCCATCGTACGCTTGCTGCATCGTGACGTCAGCCGCAACGAGCGGGGTCCGTAAGTCGTGTGCGAGCGCATATACCAGATCGCGAATCACGTCACTGCGCTCCTGTAAGGCGTCCTTTTGACCCGCAATCTCTTCGTTTTTCTCGGCAAGTTGCATGAAGAGCCGCGCCTGTTGCAGCGCAATTGCGAGATTATCGGCGAACGCCGCAACCGCCGCGCGCTCTTCGAGCGCCGGCATGCGCGATTTCCACGTCAAAATAAGCGCCGTTTGGGAGCGCTCGGTGTCGAGCGCGGCGATAAGCGCACTTGCATCGATCAACCGTCCCAGCGGATCGTTGGAATCGACGGCGATCAGCCGGCGTGCTTCACGCGCGCGCTCGATCAGTGACGCTTCCTCAGGCCGGAGCCGCCGCCGCGAAAGGCGGACGTCTCCTTGACCGGCCTGCAATTCGTAGAAGTCCGCGAGATCGAACGACGTTTGACGGACTGCAATCGCCGCGAGGTCCGCCCCGGTCAACGCCGACGCTTCGCTCACCGCCGTGCGCAGGACCAGCTCCATGTTGAGGCTTGCACGCACGTGCTCCATGGCGTGGCGCAGCGCGCGTTCACGCGTCACCTGACGTTCGCGCTCCTCGCTTTCACCCGCTCGGCGCGCGCTCTCTTGGGCGCGGGTGGTGAGGGCGCCGACAAGCAGAAACGAAGCCGCGGAAAGAATCCGGTCACCGACCGCAATGGTGTCCCAATGATATCCCGCTTGCACGCCGTTAATGTATCCCGCGGCGAGGTTTGCAAGTTCGGCAAGGATGGTGAGTTGCACGGTCAAACGCGGCCGTAGAGCGAGCGACGAAAGCGCAATCGGACCGTTCAACAGGATCGCCGCGACAAAAAGCTGCGGCGTGAACAGATCGATAACCCACGCAATGACCAAGAGGCCGTAGCAGAGGCTGGCTATCACTTGCGCGAAGGTTAGCCGCAATGGAACGCTCTACCCCCGAGCAGCTGCTGCGCGAATACGGCGAACACGCGCGCCTGGTCATCTATGTGGCCGCCGCGCCCGGCGCGGGGAAGACTCGACGCCTCCTCACCGACGCTCGCCGCCTCCAAGCGGCGGGCAAACGTGTGGCGCTCGGCTGGATCGAAACCAAGGGCCGCCCCGACCTCGAGCGCCTCGCGGACGGACTCCCGCGCATCTCCGCGCGCCGCGTGAACGCCTTTGACGAATTCGACCTCGACGCCGCGCTCGCCGCGAAGCCCGATGTCATCGTCGTTGACGAAATTGCGCATGATAATCTCGGGGAATCGCGTCATAGCAAACGCTGGCAAGACGCGCTCGCCCTGCGCGATTCCGGCATCACGGTGCTCGGCGCGTTCAACATCGCGCACCTCGAGACGGTCTCGTCGACTGCCGAGGGGTTGCTCGGCCACCCGATCCGCGCGGTCGTGCCGATGTCGTTCCTCAAAGAAGCCGACGAGGTCGTCGCAATCGATGCGTCGCCCGAGCTTCTTCTCCATCGCCTGAAGGTTGGCAAAATCGTCGGCACGGACGACATCGCTCGCGCCGAATACGGTGCCTTCAAAGAGTCCACGCTGACGATGTTGCGGGAACTGTTGCTGCGCACGATCGATCAGCTCACGATCCCGAGCGTCGCCCCCGCCAGCGTATCGAGCGCGCTTGCCGTCATCCAAAGTGCCGCAGACGCGCACACGTTCCTCGCGCGAAGCGCACCGCTCGCCAGCGCGTTCGATTTGTCGCTCGAAATTCTGCCTGCTCCCGGCATCGATCGTACGCTTATCGATCGTGAAGCGCGCGAGCACAACGCCGACGTGCTCCCGGAAACCGATCCCGAACGCCTCGATCTCTCGGCGGTGCGCGCGTCGATGGTCGCGCTTGCGACCGGAAAGCTGGCCGCGCGCGCGGTGAACTCCAAAGTGGAGCGCGACATCGCGATCGTCGATGCGTCCCAATCGTTCATCGAACAAACCGCCTTCACGACGCCGCTCTCGGGCACGCTCGGCGATCGCATGCGCGTCGGTTACGGTAAGCTGACCGTCTATCTCGGAGCCGCGGCGGGAGCCGGAAAGACGTACGCGATGCTCGATCGCGGTCAGCAACTGCTTTCCGAGGGCGTCGATGTCGTCATCGGTCTGGTAGAAACGCACAAACGCGCGGAGACCGAAGCGATGATCGGACCGTTGCCGATCATCCCGCGTAAAGAGATCGAAGCCGACGGCGTTCGCTACACCGAGATGGATCGGGAAGCCGTGCTCGCGCGCAAACCGGCGGTCATTCTCGTCGACGAACTCGCGCACACCAACGCCCCCGGTTCGCTTGCGCCCAAGCGCTTTCTTGACGTCCTCGCATTCTTGCGCGCGGGAATCAATGTGTTGACGACGCTCAACGTTCAGCACCTCGAGGCGCTCAGCGATGCGGTTTACCGCATGACGGGAACCGTCGTCCGGGAAACGCTTCCCGACGGCATCTTGCCCCTCGCCGACGAAGTCATCTTGATCGACGTCACTCCCGAAACGTTGCGCGAACGGCTGCGGGCCGGGAAGATCTATCCACGCGAACGTATCGAGGCGGCACTCTCGAACTTTTTTCGCATCGAGAACCTGGCGTCGCTGCGCGAATTGGCGATTCGCGAGGCACTTCGCTCTGAAACCAAGGAGCGAATCGCCGCGCCGTTCGCCCGTCTGCTCTTGAGCGTCGTCGCTCGCGACGACGATATGCTGCTCGTGAAGAAGGCCGGGCGTCTGGCCGCGCGACTCGAAGTCGACTTCTCGCTCGCTCACATTGCCGAACGCAAGGACAAAGTCGACCCCGAGACGCTCGCGCAATTCGAACGCGCGGCCCGAGCGATCAATGCGGAGTGGATCGACGAGCGCGCAGACGATGCCGCAAAGCGATTACTGGAAATCGCGCGCACAAAGCCCGAGACCGTCGTCGCTGTCGGCGGCACGCAACGCACGCCGCGATGGCCGGCGCGCAACGCATTCGCGCGACGATTACTCGACGCAGGCGCTCGAGAACTCATCGTTCTCGCGCGTCCGAATATCGGCGCGCCTTCGATGATCGACGAGGACGCGTAGGCGAACGCCGGGCGCGGCCTAGGACCGCATCGCGTCGAGCGCAAGGTTGAGATCCAAAACGTTGACGCGCGGTTCGCCCAAGATCCCGAACGGTCGTCCTTGGATGTGAGCGGCGATGAGCGCATTTACCGTGGCAACATCGAGATTGCGCGCCGCGGCGACGCGCGGCGCTTGATAATACGCGGCGTCCGGGCTGATGTCGGGATCGATGCCGCTCGCGCTCGAGGTCACGAGGTCCATGGGAATCGGACGGTCCGCGCGCGGGTTTTCCTTCTTGAGCGCTGCAATCGCCGCCGCGGTGGCATCGATGAGCTTCTTCGATGACGGACCGAGGTTCGTACCGCCCGTCGCCGTGGGATCGTATCCGTTCTTGCCCGCGGCAGACGGGCGCCCGTGAAAGTATTGCGGTTTCGTCCAGCGTTGCCCGATGAATTCCGAGCCGACCACCGTTCCGCTGCGCTCGACGAGCGAGCCGCCGGCCTGCCGCGGGAAGATCGCTTGCGCAACTCCCGTCATTGCGAGCGGGTAGAGCAAGCCGAGCAAGATCACGGATACGACCGTCATCCGAACCGAAATCCCAAGCTGTCTAATCATCATTCACTGTCATCCTGAGCTTGTCGAAGGGCATCCTGAGCTTGTCGAAGGGCTGAGCTTGTCGAAGGGCTATGTGAGATGGAACGCGGCGAGGAGCATGTCGATGAGCTTGATCCCGACGAACGGCACGATGATCCCGCCCAGCCCGTAAATGAGCACGTTGTCGCGCAGCACCGCGTTCGCGCCCTTCGGTGCGTATTTCACGCCGCGCAGCGCGAGCGGAATAAGTGCGATGATGATCAAGGCGTTGAAGATCACTGCCGAGAGTATCGCGCTCTGCGGCGTTGAGAGGCGCATGATATTGAGCGCGTTCATCGCGGGATAGGCAACGGCAAACATCGCCGGCAAAATCGCGAAGTATTTAGCAACGTCATTTGCGATTGAAAATGTCGTGAGCGCGCCGCGCGTCATGAGAAGTTGTTTGCCGATCTCGACGACCTCGATCAGTTTCGTCGGGTCCGAATCGAGGTCAACCATGTTCGCCGCCTCCTTGGCAGCCTGCGTCCCCGAGTTCATCGCCACGCCGACGTCCGCTTGAGCCAGCGCCGGCGCGTCGTTGGTGCCGTCGCCGGTCATCGCAACGAGCCGCCCCGACTGTTGCTCGCGCTTGATCAGCGCCATCTTTGCTTCGGGCGTCGCCTCGGCGAGAAAGTCGTCGACGCCGGCTTCGCCCGCGATCGCCGCTGCGGTGAGCGGGTTGTCGCCGGTAATCATCACCGTGCGAATACCCATCGCCCGCAATCGATCGAAACGCTCGCGCATGTTCGGCTTGAGAATATCCTTGAGATAGATCACGCCGATGACGATGGTGTTATGCGCGAGCAGCAGCGGCGTGCCGCCCGCCCGGGCAATCCGCTCGACGTGCGCGCTCAATTCCGGTCCCGGATTCCCACCGGATTCGCGGACCCATGCGAGCACCGCATCGGGAGCACCCTTGCGAATTTTCGTCCCGTCGGGGAAATCGACGCCGCTCATGCGCGTGTAGGCGCTAAAGGGAACAAAGGACGCTCCCTCCGGAAGTTGTTCGTCGATCCCCGCCGCATTCGCAAGCACGACGATCGAACGCCCTTCCGGCGTTTCGTCCGGCAGCGACGACAGATAGGCGATCCGCGCCGCCTCCTGCGCCGCAACGCCGGCGGCCGTGATCACCTCGGTTGCTTGGCGATTCCCGAGCGTGATCGTGCCGGTCTTGTCGAGGAGCAGCGTATCGACGTCCCCCGCGGCTTCGACGGCGCGTCCGCTCATCGCAAGCACGTTGCGTTGCATGACGCGGTCCATGCCCGCGATCCCGATTGCTGAGAGCAAACCGCCGATGGTGGTCGGGATCAGACAGACGAGTAACGCAATGAGCACGGGAAGCGTCTGACGCGCCCCTGCATAGATCGAATACGGTAAGAGCGTCGCCACGGCGATGAGAAAGATAATCGTCAATCCCGAGAGCAAGATCGACAGCGCGATTTCGTTCGGCGTTTTCTGACGTTGCGCGCCCTCCACGAGATCGATCATCCGATCGAGGAACGTTTCCCCGGGATTGGCCGTGATCGAGATTTGAATCGTATCGCTCAACACACGTGTACCGCCCGTAACCGAGCTTCGGTCGCCGCCTGCCTCGCGAACGACGGGGGCCGATTCGCCGGTGATTGCCGACTCGTCGACCATCGCCGCGCCTTGGACGACCTCACCGTCTCCCGGGATGATTTCGCCCGCAGCGACTTCGACGACGTCGCCGCGGACGAGTTCGGTCGAAGCAACGTCCTCCAACTGGCCGTTATTCCAGCGATGGGCGAGCGTGTCGGATTTGGTGCGTCGCAGAAAATCGGCTTGCGCTTTTCCGCGTCCCTCGGCGACTGCCTCGGCGAAATTCGCAAACAGCACCGTGAACCACAACCACGCGGTAATCGCGAAATCGAACCCGGCCGATCCGCCGTGCGATGCGAGATCGCGCGCGAACAAGAGGCTCGTGACGAGCGCGCTCACCTCGACGATGAACATGACGGGATTTCGCATCATCCAGCGCGGATCGAGTTTCTTGAACGAATCGCCGATCGCGCGCGCGACGATCGCACTATCCCAAAGCGAACGCGCTTTGGGGCGTCGTTCCAAACGGCGTCGTGAGAGCATCAGAACGTTTTCCCTTGGTTGACGAGGAGATGTTCGACGATCGGGCCTAGCGCATCGGCCGGCAGGAACGTCAATGCGCCGACGATCAGAATCACGCCAATGAGGAGCGCAACGAAGATCGGCGAGTGAGTCGTGAAGGTCCCCGGTCCTTCGGCAACCGCCTTTTTCCCCGCGAGCGCGCCCGCCAACGCGAGCACCGGAATGATGATGAGGAAGCGGCCGAAGAGCATGTTTACGCCGGTGACGACAGTATAGAAAAGGTTCGGGCCAAGACCGGCAAATGCCGATCCGTTGTTCGCATTGGTGGAACTGAACGCATAGAGGATCTCGGAAAACCCGTGGGGGCCGGCGTTGTTGAGTGTCGCTTGGCCGGCGGGAATGACGGCCGCCACGGCGGTTGGCACCAGCACGAGAATGGGCGTTACGAGCGCGGCGAGGATGGCAAATTGAACTTCACGCCGCTCGACCTTCTTCCCAAGCAGTTCCGGTGTGCGCCCGACCATCAGACCGGCGATGAAGACGGTTAGGACGACGAACACGATCATGCCGTACAATCCGCTGCCGACGCCGCCGAAGATGATTTCCCCCAGTTGCATGTTCACGATCGGCACCAGTCCGCCGAGCGCCATGAACGAGTCATGCATTGCGTTGACCGCGCCGCACGACGTATCGGTCGTGACGGTCGCGAAGAGCGCCGACGCAGCGGCACCGAAGCGCGTCTCTTTCCCTTCCAGATTCGCGCCGGCGATGCCGAGACGGTGCACGATCGGATTACCTGCGGCTTCCGCGGAGTACGCCAGCGCGAACCCCGCAAAGAAGAGGATCGACATCGCCGCGAAGATGGCCCACCCGTTGCGCGCGTTTCCCGACATTCGCCCGTAGGTGTACGTCAGTCCGGCCCCGAGCAGAAAGATCAGGAGCATTTCGACGAGGTTGGTAACCGGCGTCGGGTTCTCGTTGGGCGACGCGGAGTTGGCATTGACGAATCCGCCGCCGTTGGTTCCGAGTTCTTTGATCGCTTCTTGCGACGCCATCGGTCCGCCAGTAATCGTCTGCGTCGTGCCCTCGACCGTCCTGATGTCCTGATAAGCGTGAAAATTCTGCGGGACGCCTTGAGAAACGAACCAGAGACCGGCGACGATCGAGATCGGAAGCAAGACGTACAGGGTGCAGCGCGTCAAGTCGACCCAAAAATTACCGAGTGACTTGCCGTTCGTGCGAACGAGACCGCGCACCACCGCAATCGCGATCGCGATTCCCGCAGCGGCCGATACGAAATTGTGCCAGGCAAGACCGGCCATCTGCGAGAGATAGCTCATCGTGCTTTCGCCCGAATAGAATTGCCAATTCGTGTTGGTGGTGAAGCTTACGGCGGTATTCCAGGCGAGATCCGGCGGCATGTTGTCAAAATGCTGCGGGTTGAACGGAAGCCATTGCTGCGTTCGCAGCAGCACGTAGAGATACGCGAGACCCACGAGCGAAAATGCGAGAACGCAGAGCGCGTACGCGTACCACGTCATTTCCTCGTCCGGGCGCACCCCGCCCAGCCGATACACGAGCCGTTCGACGGGGACCAAGACGGGCGAAAGCCACGTGCGCTCGCCATTGAAGACGCGGTACATGTACAGCCCGATCGGCTTTGTCAGCGCGAGCACGATGAGAAAAAACAGGATCGTTTGGAGCCATCCCGCTGCGTTCATTGCCTCAACCCCCTAAAATTTTTCCGGGCGAAGCATCGCAAACATCAAGTAGCCCAGAGCACCAAGAATCAGGAGCAATCCCAGCACGTCATCGAAGCTCATCAACTACACCCTTTCGCAGCCGGCAACGTAGAGATCGAGCACGATAAAACAAACGATCGACAACAGCACGAGGCCGAACTCGAGTAACATTAGAATTGTACTCCCGTTTCAATGACGACACGTGACTGCGTCGAGAACGTGCCCGACGGTCCAAAACCTAGGCCGGGCGCGCCCTGCGCGACGTTCACGTGCGAATATTCGGCGCGCAGAAAGAACGGCGCGAAATGGTAGGCGGGCGTGATCGTCCACGTGGTTGCGCGGCTTCCGGGACCGTAGCCTACGAGGTCGGCGTTCGCCGAGCGATCGGACGTTGCGCTGCCGTTGGCGAATGACTCCACGCGCCCGGCGAGCGAATAGCGGTTGGAGAACGCATAGGTAGCGATCAGAACGGCGCCGAGCGCGGACTCCGAACGCGTGTAACCGAGTGGCGCCGAGCTGGGCGACTCGACCGCAAGTACGTACGGAAGCAGCTGCAGCTTTCCGTATGTCTGGGAAAGCATGAAGTCGTATTCGCGTTTGTTCGCAACCGTCGCGGTGACGTTTCCCGGGGTGTTGCTTCCCGGTACCAGCAATCCGAACTGCCAGGTCGTATTCGACGTGGGCGACCAGCCGAAGAGTCCCTCGAGCGCGCGGCCGCCGTTCCCCGAGTAGTAGCCGTCGGTATAACCGAGATTTCCGAACCATCGGCCGTTCGCATATGTCAGACGGACGCCACGGCTAAACGTATTTTCCGCTAGCCAGACGAGGCCGCGCTGGATCTGCACATTTTGAAATGTAAATCCGCTTTCCTGACCGAGAAGCGACGGTAACTGCCCGGCGGCGAGCGTGACATGTGCATTCGGCACGTACGCAACGTCGTACGCCGGCATCCACCCATACAGCGCCGTATTTGCACCCGGCTGCAGGTTCGTCGGACCCAGCGCGACGCCGACCGTCGGAAACGCGTATGCGCCGATCGTCACCGTCCCGCGCAACACTCCGGTGTTCTTCGTCAGCGTGAGGAGCGCGTTGCTCACGTCCGTCTCTGCGCCCGCGTTCGCCGTTGAGACGGAATAGCCGGAGAACGCGCCGTCAAACGAATAGGGCGGCGTAGGTGCTGGAGACGGCGTCGCATCGAGCGTCGCCGCGAGCATAAGGGCGGCAAACATCCGCGTACAGCGTAGCGCCGGCGCACCACGCTGCCCATCCGCCGAACGGACGATCCTTTCGGATGGAAGGGCTAGGTCAGCCCAAGTCGAGACGCCGGATGCGTCCCATGAAGGTCAACGAACCGATCAAAAGCGTCACGATAACGACCGCAAACGTCGCCGCGACGATCGCGCGCTGCTGCGGGATCGCGGTGCTGAGCGAAAGGGCGAGCGCGAGCGATACCGCGCCACGAACACCGGCAAGACGAACGACCGTCATCCAGGCGCTCTTCATTCGCGGGGCGAGTTGCAGCAGTCCGTAGGCAAGGATGAAGCGCGAGACGAGTACACCGGCGACCGTCGCAATGAGCACCGCGCGCAACCCGGCCAGCGCGCTCAATTGCACGGCAGCGCCGACGAGAAAGAACAGCACCGCGTTCGCGCCGTTGGCGGCGATCGTCCAGGCATGCTCGACCGCCTTGGCCATGTCGACGCTCACGTACGACCGCTCCAGCTCGCGCATCGTCAAAGCGCACGCGATTGTCGCGAATATTCCGGAGCCGCCCACTCCTTGCGTGATGAAATACGCGGCATAGGCCGTTGCGAACGTGATCAGACCTTGGATCAGCAGCGGCACGCCGCGTCGCAACGCGAAGGATCCGACATAGCCGCATACGCTGCCGGCCAAAAGGCCGACCAGCGAACCGAAGAGCCCCTTGAGCGATTCACCGACGACGGTGTCCGCAGTTGGGACGGGCACCGTACCGATCGCCAGCACGATTCCGAAGAGCACTACGGCAATGGCATCGTTGAGCAGCGACTCGCTCTCGACGATCGTCGAGAGCATCTCGGGAACGGGTAGTTTTCGAAAGATCGACGTCACCGCAACCGGGTCGGTCGCGCTCAAAACGGCGCCGAGAATCAGCGACGTCGTCAGGGGGAGCCCGGCGCCCAGATGGACGCTTGCAGCGATGATGGCCGCCGTGATGATGACGCCCGGAACGGCAAGCAACACGATCGGCTTCCATCCCGCGCGCATCGTCTTGAGATCCAGCTGCCACGCGGCTTCAAAGATGATCGCGGGAAGAAAGACGTAGAACGTTGCGAAGTGGAAAAAGTTCCCGACGAAGCCGGGCCGGATCGCGCCGAATGCGAGGCCGCACACGATGAGAGCGGCGATCTGCCAGAGTTTCAATGCGTGTGCGTGAAGTTGCCGACGGATACGCCGCAACGAGCGATGGCATCGATCGCTTGGCGCATGCCCAGCGCGACGGCCGGGCGCCCAACGGTCGCGAAATACCATTCGGGGTCGATGTTGAGCGTTCGCGTCTGAATCATGGAGACCGGAACCTCGCGCAGGAACGCCGTCATCGCCTCAACCTCTTCTTCGTCATCGGTGACGCCTGGATGCGTGAGAAGGTTTAAACTCACGCGCAAACCGCGCTCGACCGCAAGGCGAATCGACGCCAGCACGTCCTCGAGCCCGTATCCAATCGGCCGATAGTACGCCGCATACACCCGCGGGCGAAACGAATTGAGACTGATGCGAACCGCCTGGAGCCCCGCATCGATGCAGCGTTCGAGTGCGGCCGGCATGCTGCCGTTGGTATTGAGGTTGATCGTTCCATTCGCTTGCACCGCGCGAATCTTTTCGATGGCCGAGGCGATGGCGATCGAGCGCAGCAACGGCTCGCCTTCGCAGCCCTGTCCGAACGACACGATGCCGTCGTCGACGCGCTCCAGGTGATGGATCCCGATCCGCGCGAGTTCGTCGGCGGTCGTTTCGTAGCCGATGCGGCGTTGCGGCGAATCGAGCCCTGCCTCGGGCTCCTGTTCCGATATGCAGCCGACGCAGCGCGCATTGCACTTCGGCGATACGGGCAGCGCCGCCTCACCGCGCTCGAGAAACACGTTCTGGGCCGTAAAGCAGCCGTACTCGCGCGAGCAGAGCGCGACTTGCGCGAGCACGCGGTTCTCGGGGTCGTTCGCGAGCCGCGCGTCGAGAATCGCCTCGAGTCGCCCCTCTTCAAAATACCGCGGCTGCCAGTCTTCGCTCTCATCGGTCTTCATCGCGGCAACGTACAATTCGTCATCCACGACGCACGCAAACGTATATCCAAAAAGCGGTAACGCCGGCGCGCCCGCCTCTTTCA
>DASSZO010000030.1:0-2364 GCA_035702815.1 Candidatus Aquilonibacter sp.
TTGCATCCTGCGCTCCTTATTGCACCGGGACGGTCACGGTCGTGACCGTTACCGGAATGATTGCTTGTTTGCCGGTGCTGTCGACGATCGTAATTTGCGCCGTACCTGCACCGACTGCCGTCGCCGTGAAGGGGCTATTGCCGTTGGGCGGTGAGACCGTCACGACATTCGCGTCGCTGGTGAACGCAAAGTACGGAGCGCTGCCCGTTGCGGTGATCGTCTGCGTCGCACCGGCGCCGTAGAGCGCGATGCTCGTCGGCGTCACGCCGAATCCAGGCGAGGGAATCGGTGTCGGTGTTGCGCCGGGCGTGGGCGTCGGCGTCGGAACCGGCGTGGGCGACGGCGTTGGAGGCGGCGTCGGCGTCGGAGCGCTCGCGCTCTGCGCGTACAGCGCGAAGATGTACGCATAGAACGGCGCAAAGTTGAAGCTTCCGCTGCCGCCTGTGAACGACACCGTGCTTCCGGAAACCGCTCCCGGACCTTCGAATCCGAGTTCCCAGCCAAGCGACGGGCGCGTGGGATCGTAGAGCGCGACATAATAGGAAGCGCCCGACACGATTTGGTTCGACGGAAGCGTGAACGACACGGCGGGTTGATTGGCAAGCGAAACGCCGCCGCTGAAGGCCACCTGCAAGAAAAGAATCGGCGCCAAGTTTGACGCCATCGGTCTCACCGTTTGCGCGCGTCGCACGAACGACGCCGGCGCACCGGCCGGAATTTGGTTCGACAACGTCACGATCGCCTGCGTGTTCGCGGGGATCGCGTTCGCATTAGCAACCGGAAGCGCAAACGTACCGCTGACGCCCGCGGCGGTGGTCGGGACGGTTACCGGAACCGGTTGCGGCGTCTGGCCTGCCGGAGGCGGCGTAATGGTGGGAAGCGCCACCGCCGTGGACACGGCGAACGGCGATGCTGATGGAATGGGGGGCGCCGTCGGTGAACCCGACGGTGCAGCCGTTGGACCGACGAACGTACCGCCGCCACCGCCGCCGCAGGCCGCAACGAGTGCGAGCAATGCAACGGCAAAGGGGAGCAGTACGGCCTTCTTGTGGGGCATAAACGAGAGCCTCCAAGCACGCACGAGTGAGAAGTAGCAAGAACGCGCGGTACCATAAAGCGGTACCGCGCATGCATACCTCATCGGCAGCTTGTTCGGGCCGCCTTACCGTCCTTCGAAAGAATCGGTGAGCAATAGGCCGATTGCACTACGCAGATCACGCGTGTCGTCGATCAAAAGGCCACGAGCGCGTGCGTTTTCCGCAACATCGACATCACTCTGCTTGTCACCGATGACGACGATTTCGGTCGGACTTATATTCCATTGCCTTGCCGCATCAAAGAGCAGCTTCGGCTTGGGCTTACGGCACTCGCAATCGTCGTCCGGCGCGTGCGGGCAGATGAACCAGCCGTCAAACGGCCCGAGCAACGCCTCGACGCGGGCGTTGACCGCGTGCATCTGCTCGGATGTGATCATCCCGCGGCCCACGCCGCTTTGATTCGTCAGCACGCCGACTTTCAATCCGGCGGCGCGCAATGCGTCGAGTGATTCCTTCGCATGCGGCACCGGCTGCACGAGCGCCGGATCACCGTTATACGGCACGTCGACGACGATCGTTCCATCACGGTCGACCAGAACGCCGCGAACCGTCATTGCAGCGCGCGCTCGATGTCGGCGATCAAATCGTCCGTGCGTTCGAGGCCCACGTTCAACCGCACGAGTCGATCGCCATACGCCGGCCGCTGCGGATTGTGAATCGAATAGGGAACGGCCAGGCTCGTCGTGCCGGCCCAGCTATAACCGACTTCGAAGAACTCGAGCGCGTCGATGAACGCGTCGATGCGCTCGCGCGTCCACTCGCGCGTAAAGACGATCGAGAAGACGCCGCTCGATCCCGTAAAGTCGCGTTCCCAATACTCGTGCCCCGGACATGACGGAAGCGCCGGATGCAACACGCGTTCGATCTCCGGACGCGCGGCGAGCCGGCGCGCGATTTCGAGCGCCGAACGCTCGATGTAGTCGAGCCGTACCGCGAGCGTCTGCAAACCGCGCAGCGCGAGGCTGCAGTCATCCGGCGATACGCCGTAGCCGAGCACTTTGTGCGCCTCGCCGAGGCGTTGCCACAACCCGTCGTCGCGAACCGTTACCGATCCGAGCAAAAGATCGCTGTGACCGCCGGCGTATTTCGTGAGCGCTTGCACGGTGAGGTCTACGCCGTGTGAGAACGCATCGAAAAGCACGCCGGCGGACCACGTCGTATCGAGCACGACCGGAATTCCGCGTTCGTGCGCCGCCGCAACGATCGCCGGCACGTCCTGTACTTCCATCGTGACCGAGCCCGGACTCTCGGTCCAAATCAAGCGCGT
>DASSZO010000010.1:0-28000 GCA_035702815.1 Candidatus Aquilonibacter sp.
ATCAGGACGATGAGCGCGATACCCTTCCAGCCGAGATACCCGTTGGGGAAGTGCACCGTTGCCATCGCATACATGCATCCGACGCCGAGGACGGAAAGAATCGCGATCGCGACGCCGCGATGCCATCGCGCCTTCGGATTATGTGAAAGTGCCTTGCGCTGCACGATCAACTTGAAGATCGCTGAGAGCGCCTGCCCAAGCAAAAACGCACCGACCAGCCCCACGATCAGCCACACGATAATTTTGATCGGCACGCCCGCGAGCGGTACGTTCGCATTTGCGTTGAGCGTGGCGAGCACGTCGTTCGCCGTGCGTTGCTTCAAGAGGCCCGTGACATCCAGGACGGCCAGGAACGATTCCCATGCCGCGCTGATCGAAATAAAGAAGAGCACGAATGCGGCGACGAGTGCGCCGCCGATGTATCCGTAATCGAAGAACTGTTTGGCCGCCGAGGCGTTGTAGCTTGCCGTCGTATTGAGCGGCACAAAGACAACTTTAAGAATCCAATTTACGACCCAGAGCCAATTCGTGTAGCCCTTGGTAATCGGGCTCCAGTACGCTTCGATGACGTCGAAGAAGCTGCCGTCGGGTGAGGTCGGGTCTTGGTCGCTGCGCCGATGCACGCGACTGATCGTCGGCAACGGGTCCTCGCTTCCGTGCGGAAGCACATTGCCGGGATTGACGACGTCGACGACCCACTCGTCCGATTCGAGCGCCTCGTTGAGTCGTTGACAGAACAGGCTCGAGACCTGATCTTGAAACTCATAGCGCGGATGCGACGCAACCCCGTGCACGCACACGACCGCTACGCGCTTGGCCTCTACCTCTTCCACGCCCACGCATTCCATGTCGGCAAAAAGGCGTTGGGGGCAAAGCCGTGCAGATCGTCGCGATACGCGTAGATGTAGTCGGCGTTAAAGAGATAGAGCAACGGAACGTCGGCAGCGACGACGCGGCCGATCTGCGCATAGATCGCTTTGCGCTCCGGTTGCGAGACGGAGGCGATCGCGCGGCGCTCGAGCGCATCCACCTGCCGATTGCACCATCGCATGTAATTGGACGGCGCTCCGCAGCGAAGGACGAACGAGTCGTCCGGGTCGGCCCCCAGCGTGAACGGCACGTATGCGAGATCGAAACGCCCGGTTGCGAGGGTTCCCGTCTGCGGGAGAAAGAGTTGCGCGTTGCTCACGCTCTTGATCGTCACGTCGATGCCGCGCTCACGCAACGCTGCTTGAACGTCGGTTGCTACGCGCACGCCGGTCATCGACTCCGGAAATTGAACGTACGTCAAATGCAAGCGTTTCCCGGCGCGTTCGCGCATCCCGCTTGTGCCGCGCTTCCAACCCGCGGCATCGAGCAGCGCGTCCGCGGCCTTCGGATCGAAGCCGGGCTGCCGCACGGACGGATCGTACGCCCACGAGAACTGCGGCTGGAGCATGTTCGTCACCGGATATTTGCCCAGCGTGATCTTCGAGCTGATCGCGTTGCGATCGATCGACATCGCAAGCGCGCGACGCACCCGAACGTCGTCAAGGGGCGCATGCGCTGTGTTCATTGCCAACGCGGCGACGACGGCGGTGGGCGTCGTTACGAATTTGAGATGCGGATTTCGCGCGGCGATTTGTAGTTGCGCCGGCGCGATCAAATTCCAGTCGAGCGCGCCGGATTGCAGCATCACGAGATTCGTCGACGGATCGGGCGCGATGCGGACGTTGAGCTTTTCGACCGCCGGCTTTCCGCGCCAATAGCGATCGTTGCGAACGTAGGTGATGCCTTCGCCATGCCGCCACGAACGAAAAACATAGGGGCCGTCGCTAACCGCGGGCGCCGAATTAAACGCAGCCTGCGCGAGCGGTTCCTCTCTGCGCAACACATGCGCGGGGAGTACGAACTGCGGCGACGTGCCGTAGGAAAAGTAGGTCATGACCGCGGGCGCCCACGCGTGCTTGAGATGAACGATCACGGTGCGCGCGTCGGGCGCGGTCGCGCGATCGATCAAGTCGTAGCCTTCGTGCGATCGCACCGGATTGCGCGGATCGAGGATCGCGTGCAAGGTGTAGAGCACGTCCGCGCTCGTCACGGGGACGCCGTCCGTCCAGCGCACCCCCGCCCGCAGATGGTACGTGATCGTTCGCCCGTCGGCGCTCACCCCACCGTTCGCCTGGGTCGGAATGCGATCGATCAGCGACGGAACCGGACGGCCGTGCGCGTCGAGGTCGATGAACGGCTCGAACGCCAGGCGGGCGACTTGCTGCTCGACCGAGGCGGCGTCCGGATGGAGGAAGAGCGGATTGAGGTTCGCCGGGTCGGCGGCCAAGTCGAACGTGACCGTCGCTGGTGAGGTCGCCGCCTGCTGCGTACCGCCCGCGTCGCCGGCGGTGGAGTGGCACGCGCAAAGCGCGAGCACGAGCAGGGCCATCGGCAGACGTCGCACCCGAACGAAAGTTCGCAGCCCCGCCCACAGCCCCCCTGTCACCCCCCCTTGTCACCCTGAGCTTGTCGAAGGGCCACCCCCGTGGGGCTCGGGATGACAAAGGGGGGCGAGGGTTGACGAATAAAGTGAGGGTGATATAGTCAGTTGGCCGAATGGATTTTGGCCAATTAGCTGGGTAGGACGAATGATCATCGCTAATGACGAACTCGACGAGCTCGACATACAGATTTTGGAGGCGTTGCAGCGCAACGCGCGCTCGACCTTTGCGGAACTCGGTGCGATCGTCGGGCTCAAACCGCCGGCCGTGCACGATCGGGTCAAGCGCCTCGAGCAGCGCGGGCACATCCGCGGCTACGCGGCCCAGCTCGACGGCAAGCGTCTGGGTTTGGAACTGGTTGCCTTCGTGAGTTGCTACACCACGCCTGAATGCGTCTACGATGAATTTACGCGTGCGTTGTCGGCGCTGCCCGAAGTGTGCGAGATCCACTCGGTCGCCGGCGAAGAGACCTTCGTCTGTAAGGTCGTCACGCGCTCGACGCAGCATCTCGACGAATTACTCGGACGATTGAAGTCGATGCAAGGCATGGCGCGCACGAAAACGACGATCGTGCTGACGACGCCGTTCGATCGCGGAGGCATCGCGGTCACGTCATGAGCATCGCTTTCGAACGAACCGTTCACCCGTTAGGAACCCATCGTGTCATCGAACCGCCGGGCTCGATGCCGCAGAGCGCGTGGAAGATCGACAACACGCCGGTCGCGCTCGAAAACGAGATCCTCTGCGACGTCGAAGTGCTCAACATCGACTCCGCGTCGTTCAAGCAGATTTCGGACGCGTGCAACGCTGACGAGGCGAAGATCAAGGAGCACGTGCTCGGCATCGTGCGCGAGCGCGGGAAGCAGCACAACCCGGTGACGGGCAGCGGCGGCATGTTCATCGGCTACGTGCTCAAAGTCGGCGAAAAGCTGCGCGAGAAGATCGACATCAAGGCGGGCGACCGCATCGCTTCGCTCGTATCGCTTTCGCTGACGCCCTTGAACATCGAGGCGATCACGCGCATCGACGTCGCGACCGGACGCATCTGGATCCGCGGCAAGGCCATCTTGTTCGAATCGGGCCTCTGGGCGAAGCTTCCGTCGGATATCGACGAGAACGTTGCGCTCGCGGTGCTCGACGTCGCGGGCGCGCCCGCGCAAGTGCAGCGCATGTGCCGGCCGGGACAAACGGTCGTCGTCATCGGCGCCGACGGCAAGAGCGGTATGCTGTCGTGCGCGCAAGCCAAGGCGAAGGTCGGCCCGCAAGGCACGGTCATCGGCGTTGCGCCGGCACAGAACACGCCGTCGGCTCGACTGCTCGAAGAAGGCGGTTACGTCGACCACTTCGTGGTTGCCGACGCGCGCAATGCGCTGGAAATCAGCGAGAAGGTGGCTGCAGTCGCACCGGGCCTTGCCGACATCACGATCAACTGCGTGAACGTTCCCAACACGGAACTGGGCTCGATCCTCTGTACGAAGCAAGACGGAATCGTCTATTTCTTTTCGATGTCGACCTCGTTCACGGCCGCCGCGCTCGGCGCCGAGGGCGTGGGCAAAGACGTCACGATGATCGTCGGCAACGGATATGCCAAAGGGCATGCCGACATCGCGCTGCAGACGCTACGCGAGAATCCGCGCATCCACGCCTACTTCAAACAGAAGTATGCGGCTGAAGTAAAAGGGTAAGGACATGAGCGAGATCACGCACCTCAAACCGCCGGCTCCGCCGTCGCAGTTCGAACATCGCAATCTCAAGCAGGGCGAATTTTGGCGTCACGTACCCGCCTACGCGGAGATCGATGAAGCGACGTTCCTCGATCACCTGTGGCAGCAAAAGCACGCGGTCAAGACGCCGCAAGAACTGCTCGAGACGATCAAGGACTTGTGTTCGCCCGAGTTCTTCGCCGACGTTCAAGACGGATTCCATCGGGCGCCGATGGCCGTTCGCGTTTCGCCCTACGCGCTCTCGCTCATCGACTGGAGCGATCCGGTCAACGATCCGATTCGCCGGCAATTCATTCCGCTCGGATCGACGCTGTTGCCCGATCACCCGCGCTTGACGCTCGATTCGCTGCACGAACAAGACGACTCCCCGGTTCCGGGTCTGGTTCACCGCTACGTCGACAAGGCGCTCTTCCTGCCGCTCAACACCTGCCCCGTCTACTGCCGCTTCTGCACGCGCAGCTACGCGATCGGACCGGATACCGAGAACGTCGATAAGGTCGGCCTTGCCAAGACGCCCAAGCAATGGGAAGAAGCCTTCAAATACATCAGCGAGCGTCCCGAGCTTGAGGATATCGTGATCTCCGGCGGCGACACGTATCAGTTGCCCGCCAAGAACATCACGCTCATCGGGAACGCGCTGCTCGATATCCCGCACATCCGCCGGATGCGTTTTGCAACCAAAGGCCCGGCGATCATGCCGATGAAGATCATCACCGATACGGCATGGCTCGACGCGCTGACGCAAATCGTCGAACGCGGCCGCACGATGGGTAAAGACGTCGTGCTTCACACGCACTTCAACTCGCCCGAAGAGATCACGTGGATCACGGAAAAGGCGATGAACATGCTCTTTGAACGCGGCATCTTCGTGCGTAACCAATCCGTGCTCATTCGCGGCGTCAACGATACGCCCGAGCGCATGCAATTGCTCGTCAAGCGCCTCGAATACATCAACGTGCACCCGTACTACGTGTACATGCACGACATGGTCAAAGGCGTCGAAGAGTTGCGCACCACGATCCAGACGTCGGTCGAGATCGAGAAGTTCGTGCGAGGTTCGACGGCCGGATTCAACACGCCGCTCTTCATCTGCGACGCCCCCGGGGGCGGCGGTAAGCGCGACATTCACTCGTTCGATTACTACGATCGCGAGAACGGCATCTGCGTCTACACCGCGCCGAGCGTCAAACAAGGCAAGGCGTTCGTCTATTTCGACCCGATCGACAAACTTTCGCCCGATGCGCAGGCGCGCTGGGCGGTCAAAGAAATTGCCGATCAGATGATCGCCGAGGCGCTCAAGAAGGCCGGCGACGCGGCCGACGAACTCGTCCTGGCATAACAAGACCCCTTACATACGGCAAAGAGGCCACTGCGGTGCAGTGGCTTTTTTGTTACTCTTGAGTTCACAGACCGCTACAAGGATCGTTCGGTACTCCAGCATTGAGGAGAAATCTATGGCATTGCGCGGTGTTCTTTTGGCGGCGATCGTCTTTTCATTGGCGGGCTGCGGCGGCGGCTCGATCGGGAGCAGTAGCTTCATTGGGCCGACGGCCGCACCGCTGCCCGTTTCACACTCCGCGGTGGTGCCGTGCGGTGCGATTTCCGATCTGCGCAATCTCGGCCCCGCGCTCAGTTACGTGACGAATCCGCGCACGGGTGATACGGTCGAGTACACGATCATCGGCGACGCCGCGGTGAGCAACGACATCATCCTCATGTTTCCCGGCACCGGGCAGATCATGACCGGTTGGCCGGTTCAGATGCTCACGAACGTAAAGTACAGTCCACTCATCGCGACGACCGCGGCCTTCGATCCGCTCGAAGACGGCGCCGTATCGCTCTGCCACGACTACCGCATCGCGCTCTTCGATTTTCCCGGCGTCGGCAACACGCCGCTGAGCCCGGCATTGACCCGCGACGGCATTGCCAGCGACGCGGATGCGATGCTCGACGACGCCGCCACCCGGTATCAAATTCCAACGAACGTCGTCGATTCGGCCGGCTGGTCGTTAGGTACGACCGACGCGGAGAAATACGCGGTGTTGATGCCGCCCTCGAATCCGAAACGAACGCTGCATAACGTGATCCTCATCTCCGCCGGTCCCGGCGGCAGCGAACAAGGCATCGTGGGGCCGAACTCCGCCTCATGCGTATCCTCGATGTTTACCGCTTCGTTGAACAGTAGCGGCGCCCTCGAAGCGCAACTCAAGCTCACGCTTTCCGAACTGATCTTCCCGTACATCGGGCAAACGCAGACGCAAAACGGAACGAACAGCGGCTGCACGGCGACCGTTGCAAACAACACGCTGACGTTGAACGTTACGCCGGATTGTACCGCGCTCGATCACTGCACGACGTATCTTGCGGGTCAAGTCGTCGATTCGCTGACCTTCCCGTGGAGCATCACTAAGGGCCTAGACGACGGCGTCTATGCCGAGCAGCGCCAACTTTCGCACGACTTCGATGTCGCATACTGTTCGGGCGGCGGTCCGAACTTCACCTCGACCGGATGCACGGCATTTGCACCAGTCGAGGGAACGCCGCTCAATGGCGGCATCTGCAAGACCGATGCGAGCAACCCCGATCTTCCGGTCCCTACCGCTTGCGACCCGATCAAGCTGACCGGGACGCTGAGCGTCATCAACGGCTATCAGGATCTCCTCACCCAGTGGACCTATGGCCAGGCGCTTGTGAACGCCTACAAACAGGCCGGATACGAAGCGAACCTCTACACCTACCCGGGCTCGGCCGGTCATGGCGTGATGGTGCAGCATCCGCTCTGGACGCAGACGCAGATCTACAACGCCATGCAATAAGGTGGGAACAACGCTTCCATGTCTGAACTGGCGACCTGGGAGCTGATCCTCGTCTTTCTCGCCGCCGGCGGGATCATCTGGTGGGCGGGCATCATGCTCGCTTTCACCACGGACGTCATCGATACGCACTTCGGCTGGGGCGAGGGCGTCGGCGGCGCCGCGCTGCTCGCAATCGCGACAAATCTGCCGGAGGTCGCAATCATCGTCGGCTGCGCGCTCAGCGGCTCGATGGAACTTGCGGTCGGAAATATTCTTGGCGGAATCGCCATTCAAACGGTCGTCCTCGTGCTGCTCGACGGCCCCGGGTTGCGCGAAAAGATTCCGCTGATGTCGACGGTTCGCTCGTTGACGATCGTCGTTCAAGGTATGGTCGTGATCTCGGTGCTGATGTTTTGCGTCATCGGCGCGCTGATGCCCAAGACGATGATCGAGTTCCGTGTTACGCCGATCGAGATCGGCATCTTGCTGCTCTGGCTCTTCGGGGTGTGGTTAACCGCGCAGAACGACGATCGTGAGGCGTGGCGCGCGGGCCACGAGCATATCATGGAGCAGGCGCCCGCGATGGTTCGCCACTGCTCCATCGGCAAAGCCGCAGTGCTCTTCGGCGTGGGAGCCATTGCGACGCTGCTCTGCGGTCTTGCACTGGAACAATCGAGCGTGGAACTGGCAACGCGCTTTCATCTCAGCGGCGTCATCTTCGGCGCAACGATTCTCTCGGCTGTAACCGCGCTTCCGGAAGTGACGACGGGTCTGGCAGCAATTCGCGCGGGAAGTTTCGAGCTTGCCATCAGTGACGTCGTCGGCGGCAACGCGTTTTTGCCCGTCCTTTTTCTGCTCGCGAGCCTGCTGAGCGGAAAGGCCGTGCTGCCCGATGCGCAAGGAGCCGATCTGTATTTGACGGCGCTCGGCGCGCTGTTGACCGCAGTCTACTGCGCCGGCGCCGTCTTTCGTTCCAAACGCCTGCTCTTCGGCGCGGGAATCGATTCCCTCATCGTCCTCGCACTGTACGTTGCGGGTATCGTCGGATTGTTTTTTATCCGCAGCTAAGCGCGTCGGGTGCGCTTAGTAGCCGTCACCATACGCAACGACCGGGCAGTTCACGACAAACCCGGCGGGCTTGGCGAGCGGTGCGATCTGCGAATAGTTCGTCAGGCGCTTGCGCTGGGCGGTTCCGACGACTTGCACGGTCCACAGCGGCGAGTACCCGTTTTGCGCGTATGGATTCGTGAGGCTCGGCGCGAGCGAAAGGACGTTGAACGAAGACATGATCGTCGCCGCATTGTGCGGCGTTGCGTCCTTATTCAGCGGCGTGCGCAGCGCGAGAAACGCGAGTCCTTGTGGTGCGCTGCCGGTCTGCGGACCGTTTGCGACGACGCCGATCGGGATTTCCGCCGAAGCGTTGGCTTTGGCCAAAAGCGGAACGTACGTCGCGCGCTCGACGCTGGCCGCAAGGGGCGCCGAAGCTTCGGTGCTCAGATAGTAGACCGGCTTATCGTTAAAGAATCCGCGCGCCAGCACCAACGTTACCGTGTTCTTCGCCGTGTCGATTGCAACGACTCGATCTTCGGTGTTCGTGTGCGTCGTGACGTCGAACGGACCCGAACCGGTCGCCACGATGGGTGCGTTGAGCACGCCGGCGATTCCATTGACTTTGAGGAACGGCGAGTACGTCGCCGGTGCGTTCGCGCCGGGATCGGCGGATTTCGGTGGAAAGCCGCCCGGGCCGGCCACGTAGGTGCGGGCCGGCGCAAAGTTCGGATGTCCAGGATACACGAAGGTGCCTTTGACTTGACCGGCACGCTCGATCACCGCGTTGCCGAGGTCGGCAATCGCCGGCGCGTAATTCACGCCGTACCGTTTGGCGACGGCCGCGTTCGAGGCATCGGTGACGATATACCACACGGGAACGCCGCCGGAGACACCGCGATGGAGCGGCAGCGTCACGGTGTGATTCGTCGTATCGACGGCGAGCGCGCTGGTAATCGTCAGTTGCGACTTGGCCAGCGTTGCCGCGAGCGCGGCATGCGGGAGCAAAACAGCCGCAAGCGCGGCGAGAACGAGACGTTTCATGCCTCATTATACGCCCGCTCGGGCCGCTTGGATGAGTGCTGGACTACGACTTCACGACAACGATGTTCACGTCGCCGTTCTGCGTCCCCATCTTTACCGACGGGCCGTGCTGCGAGAGGCGCTGATCGACCTTCGCGCCCATGCCGTCCGGTTGAATCGTCAGCGGAAGCGGCGAGAAAATCTTGCCGTGCTGCGTGCCGGCGCTCAGCGTGCCGATCTGCGCGCCTTGCGGAACGACGAGTCGAACCCCGCCGTTCTGTGTACCGAGCTCGATATCCGATACATGCGTGAGATCGCGGAACCCCGCGTTGAGCATGCCGTTTTGCGAAGCGAGTTTGACGTTTCCGCCGAGGTTTCCGCAAAGGATCGGACCGTGCTGCGTCGCGGCGACGACGCTGCCGTTTACACCCTCGACCCCGATTTCGCCGTTCTTGGTCTGCGCGACCACCGACGCGTCGGCCGGAACGGTCACGATGAAATCAACGCTCCCGCAACTGTCGCCGCAACTCGCCGGAAACGTTCCCTGCGCGGTAACGGCGTTGTCTTTCTGCGTCACGTTCTCGCCCAGAGCCGCGAGCGCAGCCTGCGTTCCCGCCCGCCGGTTCACGACAACCGTGATCTTCCCGGCCGGTCCGGCCTTGACACTGATGCGACCGTTCGAGCTCGCGACCGTTATCGTCGACTTCGCGGCGACGGTGTACGAATAGGTTTTTTCGACGTGGGGTCCGGCGAATTGGTTGACGCCCATCGGGCCGGAGTGGATTTGCATGAGGACCGGAACAAAAAATGCCATCATCGTGCATGTACCCGCATTCGAACTTCTCCCCGTGGACGCAGCGTGACGAGCGCATCGATCGGCGGCTCGCCGTCGAATTCTAAGGTGAAACGGAAGCGTCGCGCAATAGCGGCAAGAAGCAGCGATCCCTCCGTCCACGCGAACTCCTCGCCGATGCAGCGACGTGCCCCGCCGCCGAACGGGACGTAGGCAAACGGCGCGATCTCATCGCGAATCCAGCGGTCCGGATCGAAGCGCAGCGGTTCGCTGTAGAGCCGAGGCGAGCGGTGCACGATCAGTTGCGCAACGAAGACCGTCGTCTTGCGCGGGATATGGTAACCGCCGGCAAGCGTGACGTCTTGCACCGATTCGCGCCCGATAATCCAAGCAGGCGGATACAAGCGCATCGCCTCTTGAAGAACGCGCCGCGTGTAGCCGCTTTCGTCACCCGCCTCGAGCTGTTCGTGCAGGCGGCGCTCGACGTCGGGATTTCGCGCGAGCAGATACCAGGTCCACAGGAGCGCATTGGCGGTCGTTTCGTGCCCGGCGAGAAACAAAGTCATCGCCTCATCGCGTACCTGGTGATCGCTCAAGCGATATCCCGTCTCGGGATCTTCTGCGGCCATCAGCATCGACAGCGCGTCACCTCGATCGACGGTATCGGTGCGCCGCTGTTCGATCAGGCGGTAGATCACGCGATCGAGGCGCGCGCGCGCGCGTTCGAATCGGCGTGTCGATTGTAAAAACGGAATACGCCTACGCAGCGCTCCGAGCGGGCCGATCGCGAGCGGGTACGTTTCCATCGTTTCGTGCAGCGCCTCACGAACCTCGCGTGCATCACCGGCGGAATCGGCGCCGAATAGCGTCGTACTCGCAATGCGCAGGGTGAGCTCGCTCATCGCGGCACTCATATCGATCGTTTCACCATCGCGACGCGCCGCGATCCAATCCTGCGTCAGTTCCGCCATGGTGCGCGCATAAGACGCGATGCGCTCGCGATGAAACGCCGGTTGCACGATCCGGCGCATCCGGCGGTGATGCGGCTCCTCACTCGTGAGCAAGCCGTCACCGAGAAGCCATCGTAACGCGCGCGCGCCTTGCGATTTGACGAACGCGTGCTGCTGCGTCACCAGCACGTCTTTGATCTGCTCGGGATCGTTGAGCATCACGAAGGTGCGCCACGGCAACGCAAACCGGGCGATCGCGCCGTAGCGCGCGGAGATGTCGGTGAGAAATGCCGGAAGCTTGCGAAACGGCGTCGGATAGAGACGTCGCAACGTCTCGAGCCGTCCCGGCCCGGGAATCGTTTTAGCCGCCGGCGATCTTGGCTTTGCGGCCTTGCGCGGTGAACCAGGCGACGATCTTCTCGCGGTGATCTCCTTGGATTTCGACGACGCCATGCTTGCTGGTACCTCCCGTGCCGCAATGACGTTTCAACGCTTTGGCAACGTCGTCGATCTCGCGCTCGTCCAAGCCGTGCACGAGGGTGACGACGCTCGCGCGACGGCGCTCCCTTGCCACCCGGATCACGCCGTCGTTGGGGAGCGGCGGCTTGCCCTGACCTGGCGGTTTGCTCTTCTTTTTCGGCGGAGCTTGGTAGCCGGTTTCGCTCGAGTAGACGAGCTCACGATCGTCGCGCATGCTCGAAAGAGCTTCGGCAGGCACCGCGCGGTTCATTGCGTAAACGCGGGTGCGCAATGCCTCGCATTTCGATTTTCTGCGGAGCCCACGCGGGAGAGACGCCGGTCTATCGCAATATCGCGACGGCGGCGACGCGAGCGCTCGTGGCGGCGGGCTACGGAATCGTGTACGGCGGCGGACGGGTCGGTTTGATGGGTGCCGTCGCCGATGCGGCGCTCGACGCGGACGGTGAGGTTATCGGCGTCATTCCACACGCGCTCGCAACCGCCGAAGTCGCGCACCACGGCGTTACGCAGCTTCACGTCGTGCAAAGCATGCACGAACGCAAAGCGCTCATGGCGGATCTATGCGACGGGTTTCTCGCCCTTCCCGGCGGGTACGGAACGATGGACGAATTCCATGAAATTCTCACCTGGCGCCAGCTCGGCATCCACAATAAGCCGATCGTCCTCTTCAACGTCGAAGGGTACTACGACGCATTGCTCGCGCTGTACGAACGGATGCTCGACGACGGATTCGTGCGCGAGCACAACCGCCATCTCTTCACGCCGGTAGCGACGGTCGACGCGATGCTCAGTGCGTTTGACGGTACGCCTTATAGTGCGGAATAACGCGCGCCATTGCCGGTAACAAGCGCATGGCCGCCGTGATGTCGCCCTTGGCCTTCGCCTTGCCCATCATCATCAACGCCATCGCTTGAATCTCGCCCTTATAGAGTTTGTCAAAGTCGTCCGCCGATAGTGCGATATCGACGATCGGCTGCGGCGCGCCCGGATCGTCGATGTAGACGTCGTAGGCTTTGCCGGGTTGCGCGGGTTTGGATGCGTCCAGCACGATCCGCACTTCGGGATCGCGCAGGCTGTATGCAATGATCAGGCCGCTTCCGGCGAAAAGGTGATCGTCTTCCTGCGCCTCCTGTTTGAAGAATCCGCCGATCGTGTCTCGAGCGTGGGCGCTGTCGCGAAATGCACTCATGCGTCGCCTCCTTACGCCAAAATTCTGACACTCTGCTCGACGTCCCTCGTTTGCCGAGGATGAACGCCGTCGCGCGTGAAGCTAAAATGCATACAACATCCAGTGGAGGACTCGTTGAACAAACGTTACCGTTTCGCCGCAGTCGCCATGCTTTGTGCGTCGGTCATGCTGACGCAGAGCGGCGCGCTGCGCGCGCAAAGCCAATCCGAACCGCAAACGACCGTTGCAAAAGCGCCGCCGCCGGGCGATCCGTTTATCTGGCTCGAGGACAAAGACGGCGCAAAGGCCATGGCGTGGGTCAAGGAACAGAACGCCAAAACGCTGCCGGTGCTACAAGGCGATCCGCATTATCCCAAGCTCTACGCCGACGCGCTCAAGATCGCGCAGTCGCAAGATCGCATCGCGATGCCGTCGTTCATCCAGAACGACATCTACAACTTCTGGCAAGACTCGTCCCACGTTCGCGGCATCTGGCGTAAGGCGACGCCGGCAAGCTATGCATCGAGCACGCCGTCGTGGACGACGGTGCTCGACGTCGACGCGTTAGCGAAGCGCGAAAAGGCGAACTGGGTGTGGGAAGGCGCGGACTGCAACTGGCCCGCCGAGCGCCGCTGCCTGGTCTCCCTTTCCGACGGCGGCGAGGACGCCCAGACGGTTCGCGAGTTCGACCTGCAAACCAAATCGTTCGTCAAAAACGGCTTCGTGTTACCGCGCGGCAAGCAGACCGTCGTCTGGGAGAACGCCAACACGATTCTTGCGGCGCGCGCATGGAGTCCCGGCGATCTTACGACGTCGGGCTATCCGTACGTCGTCAAAGAACTCCGACGGGGCGAGCCGCTCTCGGCCGCAAAGGAGATCTATCGGGGCAAGAAGAGCGACGTTTTCATCTTCCCGCGCACGCTTCACGACGGCCAGGGCGATCGCGCCACGCTCATTCAGCGCGGCGTCACGTTCTTCACCAGCGAACAATATCTCCTGACGCCGAGCGGACTCAAGCAGCTCAACGTTCCGGCGAAGATCGATCTGCAAGGGCTCGTCGACGATCAACTGATCTGGACGCTCAACCAAAATTGGACGGTCGGCGGCCGCACGTTGCCGCAAGGATCGCTCATCGCGATCGACCTCAAAGCGGCGCTTGCCGATCCGCAGCATCTCAAGCCGACGATCGTGTACACGCCCGGCCCGCGCGAATCGATCGGCGGCGTGGCGCCTACCCGCGATCAATTGCTCGTGAGCATCTATCAAAACGTCCGCGGCCGCGCGTTCGTCTTTAGCCGTTCCGCCTCAGGTCAGTGGAGCAGCAAACAGATCTCGCTTCCCGACAATGCATCCGTCGGCATCGTGGATACCGATCTGCACAACGGCAAGGCGTTCGTCGACGTTACGAGCTTTTTGACGCCGACGACGTTGTGGGCGCTCGACACGAAGACGTCGTCGGCACGCGTGCTCAAAGCGTTGCCGGCCCAATTCGATGCATCGAAGGACGTGGTCGAACAGCATGAAGCGACGTCGAAGGACGGAACGAAGATCCCGTACTTCATCGTCCACCCGAAATCGATCGCGTACGACGGCAGCAATCCGACGGTACTCTACGCGTACGGCGGCTTCCAAATCTCCGAAACGCCAAACTACTCCGGTATCCTCGGAAAACTCTGGCTCGAACGCGGCGGAACGTACGTGTTGGCCAATATCCGCGGCGGCGGCGAGTTCGGTCCGGCGTGGCATGACGCGGGATTGAAGACGCATCGTCAGCGGATCTATGACGACTTCTACGCGGTCGCGCAAGACCTCGTCACCCGCAAAGTCACCGATCCGCGCCACCTCGGCATCATGGGCGGCTCGAACGGCGGCTTGCTCATGGGCGTCGAGTTCACCCAGCACCCCGAAGAGTGGAACGCCGTGGACATCGAGGTGCCGCTGCTCGATATGCTGCGCTTTGAAAAGATCCAAGCCGGTGCGTCGTGGGTCGGTGAATACGGCAGCGTGTCGGTTCCCGCTCAGCGCGCGTTCCTTGCGAAGATCTCGCCGTACAACAATTTGCGCGGCGGCGTCGCGTATCCGGAGCCGTTCATTTGGACCACGACCAAAGACGACCGGGTCGGGCCGCAGCACGCACGCAAGTTCGCCGCCAAGCTCGCCGCCATGGGCGTGCCGTATCTGTTCTACGAAGTAACCGAGGGCGGCCATGGCGCCGGCGCCAACTTGAAAGAGCGCGCTCACACCTCGGCGCTCGAGTGGACGTACTTCACCAAAAAGCTCATGCAGTAGCGGCTCTCATCGTATTCTCACGTCCGCACGTTGACCCTCAACCAACTGTCAACGTGCGGGCGTACCGTCGACTCATGAACACTCCACTTATTCGCTCCGCCGTTGCCGGACTCGCGCTATGCGGCGTCATGATGACGTCGATCGCCGCGCCAGCCCGCGCCGACGGAGCCGCCACAACGCGCACGATCATCGGCGCAGCGGCTGCAATCGCCGGCATTGCGACGGCGATCAACGTCGAGAACAAACACCGGCGAGCGAATACGGTCGTCGGGTACCTCGACGACGGCAGCACCGTGTACGCAGACGGCCGCGTCGTTTCCCGCAACGGGTATAGCTGGTATCCCGGTAACCAAGGCCAGCAAGTCGCCTGCAACGGCCAGAGCTGTTACGTCTACAACAACGGACAAAATAACTACGGGTACAACAACGGCGGCTATAATAACGGCGCCTATAACAACGGCGGATACTACGGCAACGGCCAGTACAACGATAACGACGGTGACGAGGGTAACCAATATTACGGCCAGCAGCGCCATCAGCGCCGCAACCGTCCTCCGCAGTAGCCTACGCGTTCGCTAGCGGAAGCACTCCGCTCACGAGATGATGCACGAAGCGCCCCGGCTCTTCGATCATCATCATGTGAGCGGAGTTTTCATACCATACCGCGCTCTTTTTCGGCGCGCGAAGCATCGAAAACCACTCCGCCGTCACACGATGCGAAGTCGCGTAATCGTGGCGTCCGATCATCATGATCGTCGGAACGCGCAGTTCCGTCACCGCGTTGAAGTTCGTTCGCTCGACGGCGCCCAATAGATGCGTCAGCGAAAAGAGACTCCCGCGATCCGTCATAACGACATCGCGTTCGTTGTATTCGGGCGAGAGTTGCCAGGTGTCGGCGTCATACGTGAAATCTTTGCGGCCGAAGGTCAGTCCGCCGTAATACATCAGCCATTTGCGCTGCGCCGAGATCCGTTCGACGGTAAGCGTTCCCAGGGGACCGGGATACGGCGCGAGCGCCTCGAGTTCACGCACGGCCGCTGCATTACGATCGGCGCGCGCGGCGGCAAGCGCAAACTCGAATCCGTCGTGCTCGCTGCGGCTGCTGTAGATCATCTGTCCGCAGCCGATATACGCGTGCATCACCTCCGGACGCCGGCGCGCGAGTTCCAGCCCGACCGACGATCCCCACGAATGGCCTAGCACGAACAATTTGCGTTGCCCGAAGCGCTCCAAGAGATACGCGATGACCGTTTGCGCATCGTCGACGAACTGATTGAGATTCATCGTCGACGCCGGCGGCGCGCCGTTCGTCGCGTAGGTCTTGCCGGCGCCGCGTTGGTCCCACTGAACGACGGTGAAGAAGTCTTCCCACGGGCGCTGGAAGGTCCACGCCGCCGGCATCGTCGGCGACCCCGGACCGCCGTGAATGAAGAGTAAGAGCGGATTCTTACGATCGGAACCGCGAATCGAGATCCATTGCTCGATGCCGTTGACTGGAATCGTCCGCAGCTCTTCGACCCCGTTCGGCGCGACGATCCGTTGATTGTTTCGAATGATCGCCGCAACGCGGTCGCGCGGCAGGGCCGGATTCGACGCATCGGCGCGTACGGGAATCGGGGATGCGATGAGGGTACTTCCGAGCAATGTGGTGAGCGCCGTACGTCGTTTCATACTTCACGTACATACGGCGCGCACGTCAAGTTTCGCTCTTGCGCCGCTTCTCGATCACGCGTTTGACGACCGCCATCGCGTTGAGCGTCTTGGGAAAGCCGATGTACGGGATGAGCGTCATCACGACTTCGACGATCTCGTTTTCCGACAGCCCCACGTTGAGCGCGCCGTGCACGTGCGTCTCGAGTTGCGCGTCGCAGCCGCCCATCGTCGCCAGTGAGGAGATCGCCACGACTTCGCGATGCTTGAGATCGCCGTCACGCGCGTAGATTTCCCCGAAGGCAAAGTCAACGAGGTAGCGCGCAAAATCCGGCGCTACCTCGTTGTAGGCTTTCAATAGATTGTCGGTCACCTTGTCGCCGTCGACGAGCCGCATCAACTGCTCGCCGTAGGAACGCTCGTTCACGACTCTCCGCTACGCTTCGTGCGGCGAAAACGGATGACCGCGTTGGCGAAAAACAGCAAAGCGGCCACCGCGTCCATTCCCGAAATGAACATATCCTCACTGCCGTGCTGCTTCCATAGCTTCAACAGTGCGACGACCGCAAAGCAGCAACCGGCGGCAATGAAAAGGTACGCGGCCTTCCGGGTGTTGCCCACGTTTACTCGGTCAGCGCCATCGTGATGATGCGTTCTTGCTCGACCGCGTGCGCGCCGGGGTAGCCTTCGGACGGCGAGGCGCGATAGCCGCGTCCCGCGTAGCCGATGTCGAGCGGACGTTTCATCCGTTCGAGCAAGCGGCGGCGAACGTACGCACGAGCACCCATGTTCTTCGGTTCCTCTTGCACCCAGACAAGCTGCTTGAGGTTCGGATAGGTGTCGAGAATCGCGTTGATCTCGTCAGCGGGCATCGGCGAGAGTTGCTCGATGCGCACGATCGCGGTCTTCTTGAGCTTCTTGTACAGCTCGGATCCGATCAGATCGTAATAGATCTTGCCGGTACAGAGCAGAATGCGCTCGACGCTCTTTTTGTTCTTGACGTTCGGATCGTCGATGACCGGCTTGAACGTGCCCGTCGCCATGTCATCGAGCGAACCCGACGCCGCTTCGGCGCGAAGCAGCGACTTCGGCGTCATGACCACGAGCGGCACCGGGTTCGGCGAGGCCGCCTGCGTGCGAAGCAAGTGATAGTAATTGGCCGCGTTCGAGGGATAGGCGACCCGAAGATTGCCCTCCGCCGCGAGTTGCAAGAACCGTTCGAGACGCGCGCTCGAGTGCTCCGGCCCTTGGCCTTCGTATCCGTGCGGCAGCAGCATCGTCAAGCGCGAGGTTTGACCCCACTTTGCTTGGCCCGCCGCGATGAATTGGTCGATGATAATCTGCGCGCCGTTGACGAAGTCGCCGAACTGCGCTTCCCACAGCACGAGCGACTTTGGAACCGCGGCCGCGTATCCGTATTCGAATCCGACGCATGCGTATTCCGAGAGCGGGCTGTTATGGATCTCGAAGCTCGCCTTCGATTCGGGCAGATGCTGCAGCGGAACGTACGTTGCATTGCTGGACGGATCGTGCAGCAACGCGTGACGATGACTAAATGTGCCGCGCTCGGTGTCCTGGCCGCTGATGCGGATCGGCACACCGGACGAGAGCATCGACGCAAACGCGAGCGCTTCGGCCATACCCCAGTCGACGAGTCCCTTTTCGGCAATCGTCGCGCGACGGCGGTCGAACTGCGTCTGCAGCTTCTTGTTGACCGTAAAGCCGGCCGGAGCGGTTGCCAGCGTCTCCGTCCAGGCAACGAGTTTCGCGCGATCGACGGGCGCAAGCGTTGCGGTCGGTAAGGCCGCGCCTTGCGCGATCTTCTCGAGCATGCCTTTGCTCTCGCGCTCCTTGATGTTGCGATACGCTTCCTGAAGGCGCGCGGTCGCGTCGGCGATCATGTCGCTCGCCTGTTCTTGGCTCACCACCCCCTGCGCGACCAACTTGTTCGCGAACAGTTCGCGCGCGGTCGGGTGGTTTTTGATCTTGTCGTACATCAGCGGCTGCGTGTACGCCGGTTCATCCTGTTCGTTGTGTCCGAAGCGGCGGTAGCCGATGAGGTCGATGACGACGTCGCGGCCGAAGCGCTTGCGGAATTCGACGGCGAGATGGACCGCTTCGATGCACGCATCGACGTCGTCGGCATTGACGTGCACGATCGGAACGTCGAAGCCTTTGGCCAAATCCGATGCGTAGCGGGTCGAACGCGAATCGCTGCTGTCGGTCGTGAATCCGATCTGGTTGTTGGCGATGAGGTGCAGCGTGCCGCCGGTCTGATAGCCTTCGAGCGACTGCAAATTGAAGACTTCGGAGATGATGCCCTGGCCCGTAAAGGCGGCATCACCGTGAATGAGAATCGGCGCGGCTTTGGTCACGTCGAGTTCCGGCTTGGGCCCTTCATGATTCGTCTGCAGCGCGCGCGTGCGTCCCTCGACGACCGGATCGACCGCTTCGAGGTGGCTCGGGTTGTGCTGCAGCGTCACTTCGACGCTCTTGCCGGAGAGCGTCGTGTACACGCCCGTGGCGCCGTGGTGATACTTCACGTCGCCGGTAACGTCGTCGTCGCTTTGCACTTCGCCGCGCTGGTGGGCCGCTTCGAACTCGAAGAGCAGTTCTTCGTAGGGCATGTTGACGACGTGCGCGATCACGCTCAAGCGGCCGCGATGCGCCATTCCGAGTACCGCTTTATTCGTACCGTCCTCGCCGAGCATGTCGAGGGTCTCCTCGAGCATCGGCACCATGACGTCAAGGCCTTCACCCGAGAAGCTCTTCTGTCCCAGGAACGTCTTGCGAATGAAGCGCTCGAAGGTTTCGACCTTCGTCAAGCGCTGCAAGAATTGGACTTGGCGTTGCGGCGAAAGCGAGACTTTGAACGCGCCGCTCTCGATGTGCTCGCGCATCCAGCGACGCTGTTCGGTGTTGGAGATGTGTTCGAACTCGTACGCGATCGTCGAGCTGTAGGTTTCGCGCAGCTTCGGCAAAATGTCGGCAAGCGTATTGCCCGGCACCTTGACGTTGAGCACGGATGCCGGAATCGCCGACATGAGTGCCGGCGTCAATCCATACGACGCGGGATCGAGTTTGGGATCGCCGCTCGGCGCCGATCCGAGCGGATCGAGATGCGCGGCGAGATGTCCGTGCGTCCGGTATCCCGAGACGATCGCCATCGCCGCCGCGACCGCGCGCAACATCTCATCGCTCGGTGCCGGTTGCGGAGCGTGCGTCGCAACCGACGCTGCAACCGCGCTCGTCGCCGCTTGCGGTGCGGCGCCGGCTTGCAGGCCGAGCGCGCGGAAGACGTCTTCGTAGAATCCGTCGGCGCCTTGGAGCAGTTGATCGACGCGGCGCAGATACTCACCAGACTGCGCGCCCTGAACGACGCGGTGATCGTAGGTGCTCGTCATCTGCATCACTTTGCTGATGCCGAGTTGACGCAGCGCCGATTCGTTCGCGCTTTGGAATCCGGCCGGATATCCGATCGCACCCGTCGCAAGGATCGCACCCTGGCCCGCCATCAGACGCGGAACCGAAGCGACGGTACCGATACCGCCCGGATTGGTCAGCGTGAACGACGCACCTTGCAGGTCGTCGGCGCCAAGCTTGTTGTCGCGCGCTTTTGCGACGAGTTCTTGATATTTAGCATAGAACGCGGCGAAATCGAGCGCATCGGCATTTTTGATTACCGGCACGACGAGGAAGCGCGAGCCGTCTTTGCGCTCGGCATCGACCGCCAAGCCCAAGTGAATACCCGGCTCGAGACGCTGCGGTGCGCCGTTCTCGTCGCGGCGGAAACTGTGCGTGATGAACGGCAGCTCGTGCGCCGCGCGCACGAGTGCGAATGCGACGATGTGCGTGAACGAAACTTTTTCGTTGCGGCCGGCCGCTTTGATTGCGCCGTTGAGCTCTTTGCGCCGCGCGTCCATGACGTCGACGGCGAGCGTGCGGAAACTCGTCGCCGTCGGAATCGTGAGCGACTGCTCCATGTACCCGGTGAGCGCGGCCGCGGGTCCTTTGAGCGGCGTGAGCTTCGCCCCGGATGGAACCGGCGGCATCGGCGGCAGCGACGCTCCGGCGCCATTGGCGGCGGCGGGTTTGCGCTTTGCGTTCGCGGCTTGCGACACGACGTCACCGCGAAGAATCATTCCGTTCGGTCCCGTGCCGCGAATCAGCGCGAGATCGAGCTCTTGTTTGCGCGCGATGCGCTGCGCTTGCGGCGACGCAACCACGTCGCCCGCTGCACGAACGGGTGCGGCAGCAACGGCGGCCGGCGCCGGCGCAGACGATGCGGACGGCGCAGCGACGGTCACCCCCGCCGCAGCCGACGGCGCCGCGTTGGCGTCGATCTCCGCAAGCTTCGCGCCGACGGCAACGGTGTCGCCGTCCTTGACGTTGAGTTGCGTAACGATTCCGCTGGCGGGCGCGGGCACTTCGACGTCGACCTTGTCGGTCGTCACATCGACGATCGTGTCGCCTTCGTTGACGAATTGGCCGGGTTTGACCCGGAATTCGACGATCGTACCTTCGGTGACGGACTCGCCCATCTCGGGCAGCGTGACGTCGACGAGTTTGGGGGGGCCGGCCGGAACCGCGGCGGCGCTCGGCGCAGGGGCGGTCGTTGCGGATCCGTTGCTTGCGGACTTGCCGTTGGTCGCTGCAGCCTTGCTCGTGTCGATTTCGGCTAACACCGAACCGACGGCGACCGTGTCGCCCTCACCGCCGAAAATCTGCGTGATCACGCCCGACGCCGTCGCCGGGACTTCCACGTCAACTTTATCGGTGGTTACGTCGACCAGGGTGTCGCCCTCGGCGACATAGTCACCGACGCGCTTGCGCCACTCGACGATGGAGCCTTCGGTGACCGACTCGCCCATCTCGGGCAGGGCCACTTTGACTACCGCGTCCGCCACGTTGATTTGTACTCCGTCCTGAAGGGAAAAAAGGCCGAGGTTCTATGTTAAACCCCTCCTCTCTTCAGATGCTACGACCAGGGCCGACATTCATCCCGGCGCAAGCGGTGATGGTCTACGAGGGGGCGCCTTCTGCGCCCGTGCAGTCGGTCGACGAGATCGAGAGCGAGCTGGCCTTCCGTCTCGGCAGCATCATCGATATGTACGTTTAAACGGCGCGGACCAATGCCGCAATGCCGAGGCTCGCAATGGAAATCGCGATCCACAGGATCGCTCCCAGGGCAAGCGGCCGCAGGCCGGCACGCCGGATCCGTCCAGCGTCGGTTCCGAGGCCGACGCCCGCCAGTGCGACCACGATTGCAAAGAGTGCGAGTTGATGCAGCGGACCCGCCAGCATGGGCGGAATCAGTTTGAGCGAGTTGAGCGACGCGGCGACGATGAACCAGAGCACGAACCACGGTATGATCGAGCGCCACGGCACGCTGCGCCCCTCCGCGCGTAAACGTTGCGCGCCGCGCCACGCGTAGAAAACGACGAGCGGTACGATCAAGAGCGTCCGCGTCAGTTTGACGATGACCCCGTGCTGGCCGGCGCTGTGCCCATACGAAAACCCGGCAGCGACAACCGACGACGTATCGTTGATCGCGGTGCCCGCCCACAACCCGAACGCCTGTTGCGACATTCCGAAAAGATGCCCGAGCGGCGGAAACACCAACACGGCGACGACGTTGAACAGAAAGACCGCGCCGAGCGCGTACGCCACATCCGCTTGATCGGCTTCGATGACCGCGGAGATCGCCGCAATCGCCGAGCCGCCGCAGATTGCGGTGCCGACGCCGAGCAACCGGCGCAGGTCGCGATCCAACCCGAGCGCGCGTCCGGCGACGTACGCAAGCAGCATCACGATCGCGAACGTTCCGAGCATCACCGGCAGCGACTGCAAGCCGCCCGCCGCGACTTCTTGCAGACTCAATCCCGCGCCGAGCAGGACGATCGACCACTGTAAAAGCTGCTTGCCGCTAAAGACGATTCCCGGTTTGAGCGCCGCGGGAATCTGCACGACCGATGCGATGAGCGCGCCGGTCAAAATCGCAAAGACCGGCGCGCCCACGACGGGTACGAGATTTCCGAGCAGCGTCGCAATCAGCGCGATGACGACGCAAAGAAGAAAACCGATCACTGCTCGAGCGTATCAGAAGAAACTTGCGGGTTGCGGCGACGCTTGTATCAACCGATTCTTTTGAAATTTCGGGCGGTCGTGCGTGAGCACCCAACCCGCGATGTCATACGAATCTTGCACCGAAAGCGATCCCGGGGCGTTGGCAGGCATGTTGTAGTGCACGAACCCCGTCATCCGGTCGATGTGCGCCATTCCCGCACCGTTATTGAACGATTTGGGTCCCCAAAGCGGCGGAAACTGTCCGTGGATACCGGCACCGTTTGCCTGATGACACGCCGCGCACTTCTGCGCGTAGAGCGACTGGCCGCGCGCGATGTCGGGCGATGCGCTCGGCAACGGGACGATGAAGCGGTCATCGGCCGCCTGCTTCGCGCCGACCTTGACGTCGCGCGAAAGGTAGGCGATGTATGCCGTCATCGCGATCATCTCTTTGCTGTTGTAGGCGGGCGGCGTGCCATTCATGCTGTAGAGAAAACATTCGGCCAAGCGGTCCTGCAGCATGATCACGCGCTTCGAGCGCTTGTTCCATTGCGGAAAACGCGCGTAGGTCCCAACGAAGGACCCGCCGCGCTTGACGGTACCGGCGGCGATATGACATGCCGCGCATGACATATCCGCAACCGCGTCCTTCGGCAAATACTTGTGCGTGTCGACCATGATATCGTGCCCGAGCCTGATCGACGCGCCTACTTCGCCGGTCGGAAGCGCTTGGGGATCGTAGAGCTTCGCCGCGTCCGGTTGGGCCGAAACGGCGCTCGTCGCCGTGGTCGATGACCCGTTCGACGAGCACGCCGCCGTCATTGCGACGGCGGCGAGCGCGACGAGCGGGATCAAGCTAAAACGTAAGCGCGGCATACGAATAGTGGTATTCGTGCTGAAGAACCGCAACCGTCGCTACCATCGACGGCACGACGACCGCGCCCGGAATCAGGTGCTTGAGGATGTCGTCGGCGACGTCGCTCGCGGTCATTCCCGACGGCGCGTTTCCCGCTTTGACCAGCGCGCGCGACTGCTCTTCGACGGCGGTGTGGCACGTCATGAACACGACGCCGCGCTTTTGCAGCGTCTCGATCTGCGTGTCCTGATACATGCTGTTTGCATCGTCCGGATCCGACTTGGGATCGTATGCGGCCTTCGCCTTCAACCACATGTTCGACGTGACGGTCTGATCGTTTGCATCTTTGATCTTGAAGAACTCGCCGATCTTGTACTTATCCCACACGTAATCGCTGTAGCCGAACGCAGCGGACGGTCCGTGGCCTGCGAACGCCATCGCGATCTTCGACGCATTGTATCCGTAGCCGAATGCGAGGCCGTTCAAGGCGTTTTTCACGTTCGCAAGCGCTCCGGGCTTGAACGAAATCTGCTCGATCAGAAACCGAATATCGGCCGGCCGCCCGAGCAGCTTACGAAACGCAGCCTCATCGAAGTCGGCTTTCCGCTCGACGAGATGCGTCCCGCCGGGAACGCTTTCGGCGGCGACGGCGCCGCCCGCCGACGCGGCAACGAGCGATGCCGATGCAGCGAGAAATGAAGTTCGGTTCATGCTACTCCTCCGTAGATGCTGGTGCGCCAAATCCGTACGAACGGTAAATGGCTTGAGCCGTGGGTGAAGTCAAGAACTGCTTGAACGCCTCTGCGGCTTTGGGATGCGGAGCGTTATGAACGACCGACGCAAGATACAGGGCCGTCACGTTCTTCGCTTGAGGGATACGTATGGCGATAAGGCCGCTGCCTACCTGCTGCTGGTAGAGCGCCTCCGAGATCCAGACCGGCCCGGCGTCGGCTTTGCCGTCGAGGATCCACATCGGCGTCTGACGATGGTGAATCTGCGTCATCAACGTCGTTCCGTTATGCAGCTTCGTGACCATGATCTTGTGATTCAACTCGTCGCCGCCGGCCTTGCGATACGCGATTTCAATCTGGCGCGCAATCCCTTCGGTCTTTGGATTCGGCATCGCGACGCGCACGTCGTCGCGACCTAGATCGGCGACGCCGGCGATGCGTTTGGGATTGCCCTTCTTCACCATGATGCCGAGCACGTTCGTCGCAAAGACGACCGGGCGCCCGACCAAACCGTCGGCAACCTCTTTATCCATGCGCTTTTTGCCCGCAATGTATACGTCCGGCTTCACGGAGATCACGAGACCGCCGACCTGCAGCGCGCCTGCCGACATTTGCTCTGCAAGCAACCCCGGCGGCAGCGTTTCGTAATAGACGTTCTTGACTTCCGGGTGGATGCGCTGGAAGGCAGCGACGAGTTTCGGCACCGCAAACCACTCGTTGCCGCCAATGAAAACGACCAGGTCCGCCCGCGCAGGGTCGCCGTGAAAATCCATCAACTGATCGACGCAGTCCACGTCAAAGCGAACGGGGGCGGCCGACGGCGCCGCCGCGAGCAGCGTCACCAGGAGGGCCAGGGAGATGAAACGCCTCATGCGTTCACGCTACGCCCAACCCCGCGATAAGTCAAATTAGACGTTTTCGTGATAACCTAAAGACAAACTTATGAAAGTCAAACTGTCCCAACTCGAGGCGCTCTGCATGGTCGCCCGGACCGGAAGCGTCACCCGCGCCGCGGCCAAACTCGGCGTCTCACAACCCGCGGTGAGCCAGCAGCTCGCGGCCCTGCAGCAGAGCCTTGGCTTGACCCTCGTCGAGATGCGCGGGAATCGCCCGCGCCTGACCGATGCGGGAACCTTCGTTGCCGAACGCGCCGTCGCGATCGGTGATGCCGTCGATGCACTCGAACATGAGGCTCGGGCCTACGCCGACGCCGAGCGCGGCGAGTTGCATCTCGCCGCAACCCTCACCGTCGGCAGCTACGTGCTCCCGCAACTCCTCGCGACGTTCAAGACGCTTCACCCTTACGTGCAGCCTCGTGTCATCGTCGTCAACACGGCGATCGCCGGCAAATCGGTCTGCTCCGGCCAGGTCTCACTCGGCTTGGTTGAGGGCACGATCGAGAACGAAACCTGCGTCAGCATTCCGTTCGCCCGCGACCGCCTGATGCTCGCGGTCCCCGCACATGGGCATCGGCTGTCGCGGCGCTCGTCCGTTCGCGCGGAGGATCTGCGCGACGAACCGTTTATCAGCCGCGAACAAGGATCGGGCACGCGCGATTTCGGATATGAACTGCTCCTGGCGCGCGGGATTCGTCCGAAGCTGGTCATGGAATTACCGAGCGGCGAAGCGATCTTGCGAACGGTCGAAAGTGGACTCGGCGTATCGATTCTTTCGGAGCGGGTTCTCGATCGAGCGTTGACGCTGGGAACCGTCCGCGCACTCCCGATTGAGGACGTCGACATGGAACGCGACTTCTCGCTCGTGCACTTGAAGAACCGGACGCTCGCGCCGCTGGTCGCGTCCTTCGCCGCGCACGTCCTTGCTAAATCCTCGGAGACGCTCGCGTCATGATCAATCGCCGCGAATTTGCCGGCCTCGCCGCCGGCGCCGCCGCGGCGAGCATGCCCGGCGCGCGCGCGATCGCGCAAGCGCAGCAGCAGTTCGGCCATCCGCATCCGCCGATCGTCCGCGAAGACGATCCTGCCATCAGCGTGGAACGCGTACAGCTGCGCCGCGTCGACGGCGTCGTCAACGCGTATGCGGCGTATCCGAAAACCTTTCGCGCCAACGCTCCCGGCATCGTCATCGCGATGCACATTTGGGGCGTCGACGAGCAGCTGCGCGATACCGTTCGGCGCTATGCGAAGGCCGGATTCATGTGCATCGCTCCCGATCTGTATTCGCGGATGAATGCGCCGAGCGGCGACGGCTCGACCGACGTCGACACGTTCAAGCCGTACGCAGCGCAATTGCAGCGCAAGCAATACGGCGGCGACATGCGCGCCGCCGCGCTACACCTGCTCGCCAAGGCTCCGCAAGGCAAGCACGGCGTGAACGGATTCTGCATGGGTGGACATCTCGCGCTGATTCAAGCGATCGATAACGCCGACGTCTTCGATGCCGTCGCGCCGTTCTACGGCGCGGTCAAAGACATCGATCCGGCTGAGATCCACATTCCGGTCTGCGGCAGCTACGGCGAAAAGGACGCGAGCATTCCTGCCGACGACGTGCGCGCGTGGCGCGGACTCCTGCACGTGCCCAACGACGTTCGCATCTATGCCTCAGCCGGGCATGCATTTTTCGACGACACGCGAAGTTCGTACGTGGCCTCTGCGGCCGACGATGCGTGGAAGCGCACGATCAAATTTTTTGCGGGGACGCTCGGGCTACAACAACCGTGACCACCATCATCGATCTCATCTTTCTCGCCGTCGGCATCGTCGTCGGCGGCGTCATCGTCTTTTTCGCGCAGCGATCCCAGATCGCGCGGCTGGAAGAACGGGCGCTCGCGACCTCCGACAACACCCATGCCGTCGAAGCGCTGCTCGAGCGCGCGAAAAACGAATTGCGCGAAACGACCACCCAGCGCACGAGCGAGCGCGTCGGTGAGATCGTCGCGCCCATCGCCGAGAAACTCGGCGAATTCGACCGTCTCGTCCGCGAGATCGAAAACAAGCGCAGCGAAGACACCGGAAGCCTCAAGGCGCAGATCGACAACCTGCTCGCGCGCGCCGACAAGATCGAAACCGCGGCAACCGCGCTATCGAATCAAACCTCGAGTCTGGTGACCGCCTTACGCAGTCCGTCGACGCGGGGAAAGTGGGGCGAGATTCAACTGCGCAACGTGGTCGAAAAGGCGGGCATGCTCTCGTACTGCGATTTCGACGAACAGCAGACGATCGCGGTTGAAGCGGGCCGCGGCCGACCCGACATGACGATCAATCTTCCCGGCAGCCGCCGCGTCTTCGTCGATGCAAAAGCGCCGACCGACTCGCTGCAAGCCGCATTCGACGCCGCCGACGAAGAGACGCGCCGCGACCTCGTGCGTCGTCACGCGAAAGCCCTCCAAGATCACATCGATGCGCTTGCCAAACGCGCGTATCACCAGAGCGAAGGTTCGGCCGATTTCGTCATCATGTTCGTGCCCGGCGAAGCGTTCTTGAGCGCGGCCTGCAACGAAAATCCGATGCTCATCGAGTACGCGCTCGACAAGGGCGTGCTCGTGACCGGCCCGCTCTCGCTCATTAGCCTGCTGCGCTCGTTCGCGATGGGCTGGCAAGCGGTCAAACAAGAAGAGAACGCCAAACGCATCGCCGCACTGGGTCGCGAGCTCTACGATCGTGCAACGCGTTTCGCGGACAAGCTCGTTACGCTCGGAAAGAATCTCGAGCGCTCCGTATCGTCATTCAACGAAACGGTCGCGACATATGAATCGCGTCTGCTCCCGCAAGGCCGCAAGCTCAAGGACGAAGCCGCGCTCACCGGCGACGACATGCCGGAGATCGAGCCGATCGAACGGACCGTCCGCGCGATCACCTCACTCGATGCCGGCACCCCGAAGAAACCAAAAAGAGATCCGGCAACGCCGAATCTCTTTCAAAACGAGGAACTCTCGAGCTAAGGCGTCCAGCTCGATCCGTCCGTGTAGAGCACTTTGACGACACGATAACCGGCGAG
>DASSZO010000228.1:0-11297 GCA_035702815.1 Candidatus Aquilonibacter sp.
GTCGCCGCTCACGAACCCGAGCTGCTCGTAGAGCGGCCGCCCCTGCTCGGAGGCGCGCAGGCGGATCGAGCGGCACCCTCGAGTCCGGCAAAGGTCGATGAGCCGGCGGACGACCTCGCGCGCGATGCCCCGGCGCCGATACGGCGGAAAGGTGTACACGCCGGCCAGGGTCGCTGTGAGCCCCGTCAACGCTACGCTGGAGCGGCCTCCGCGCAGGAACGCTGCACCCGTGGCAACGATCTCGCCCGCGTGCTCGGCCACCATCCACATCTGGGCGCCGAGCGCGATCGCGCTCTTGAAGTCGGCCGTGACGTACGCGCGCCAGTTCGGATCGATCTCCGGGGCAAGCAGGCCATCTTCCTCGAGCATGGCATACCAGGCATCGGCTAAACGGGGGACGTCTTCGGCCGCGCCCGGCCGCAGCTTCACATCGAGCAGCATCGCGCGCTTCATATACCGCACCGCGCGTTGACACCCTCGAACGCGCCGTGCTATTCTTCGCAAGCCGAAGAAGTCCGAACCGCAAGGGGAGGGCTCACCGGATGCTCTCGGGCGATCCGGTCACTGCATGAGGAGCCGTCGGTAGGTTTCCGCTTGTGGGGTTGCTTCGGCAACGCCATTTTTTGTTTTTAGGAGTTCACGCCATAGCTCGACCGCTACGAGTAAACGAGCAGATCCGGATTCGCACGGTACGTGTAATCGCCGAAGACGGAGCACAGCTCGGAATCATGCCGACCGAGGACGCGCTCGCGCGTGCCCGGGGTGCTGGCCTGGATCTCATCGAGATCTCGCCCAACGCGCAGCCGCCCGTCGTCAAAATCGGGGATTACGGCCGGCTTAAATACGAGCAGTCGAAAAAAGATAAAGATGCCCGCAAGAAGCAGCGCAACTTCGAACTACGCGAAGTGAAGCTGCGTCCGAAAATCGAGACGCACGACTATGAGACGAAAGCTCGCATGGCCGAACGTCTGCTGATGGACGGAAGCAAGATCAAAGTGACGATCATGTTCCGCGGGCGCGAGATCACCTATACGAGCTTCGGTAAGCGATTGTTGGATCGCATGGCCGAAGATATGGCGCCGCTAGCCATCGTCGAGCGCGAAGCGCGTCTCGAAGGAAAAAATATGTTCATGATCCTGGCGCCGCGTACGACGCCGACCGGTCCGCCGAAGTTCTCTTCGGTCAAAGATGCTGCGAAGGAAGCCAAAGTGGCTGCAGCGCTCGCGGCCGGACCGGAACACGACGATCACGACGACGATCACGACGACGCGCATGACGACGCCGGCGATCATGAAGTAGCAACGAAGGAGTCAACCCGTGCCTAAGATCCGTACCCACCGTGGTACCGCAAAGCGCGTCAAAGTGACGGCGACCGGTAAGGTTATGCACCGCCACCAGTTCGACGGTTGCGGCCACATTCTCAGCAAAAAATCCCGCAAGCGTAAGCGCAACTTCCGCAAAGATCAACCCACGTTCAAGGGCGATCTCAAGCGTTTAGCGCCGACGATTCCGTACTTGGTTTAAGGGAGGGCTGGAATAGATGGCACGTATCAAGCGCGGCTCTCACGGCATCAAGCACCGCCGCAAGGTTATGAAGCTCGTCAAGGGCTTCCGCGCGGCGCGGCGCCGCAACTATCGCGTTGCGAATGAAGCGCTGCTCAAATCGCTGGCGTACGCGTTCCGCGACCGCCGCGTCCGCAAGCGCGACTTCCGCTCGCTGTGGATCAGCCGCATCAACGCGGCCGTCCGGCGCGAAGGCATGACGTACTCGGTCTTCATGAACGGGCTGAAGAAATCGGGCGTCACGCTCAACCGCAAGGCGCTGAGCGAACTGGCGATCAGCGACGCAACGACGTTCAACTCGCTCGTGAAAATGGCGAAGGGCGCGGTCGGTAAGTAACTCACTCCTCCATGAGTGGAGCAACGGGCTCGGCGTTATGCCGGGCCCGTTGCATTTCGCGCCATCGGGGTCATGGGCCGGGCGAACGCAAGCAGCGCAATGGCCAGCGGCGCGCCGAGCATTCCGGCGGCGATGAGCGAATTCTCACCGCGCACGTGCAGTAAGGCGCCGCCGAGAATCGGTCCGACCGCAAAACCGGCGTTGGTTGCCGTCGATGCGAGCGCAAACGTCGACGGCGTCATCCCAAGCTGCTTGAGCACGCTGAGCTGAAGCGGTGCGAACGCCGCCCATGCGAAGTTGAACGCAAAGAGCGCGACTGCGAAGTGCGATGCATTCGAGCCTTGCGTGAACGCGAAAATCGCGATGACGTTTAGCGCGCCGGCGGCCATGCACGCGACGAGGCCCGATCGGCGGGCGGAAAGTGCGGCAACGAACAGCGATCCGGTCAGTCCGCCGAGCGCGCCGATCGAAAGCGCGCCGCCCATGAGCTCGTCACTCGTTCCATGGCGCGTTCCGATATTCGCAAGGAACGGCCAAACCGCGCACTCCGCGACGAAGAACACAAAGATGCTCAACAGACCGATGATACGAGCGTCGTGCGGTGCGTCGTTGCGGCCGCCAATTGAAAACGAAATCGCTGGAACGCCGCCGAGCAGGACGGCACAGCCGACGACGGCGAGCACGACGAAGGCGGCGTGCCATCCCACCGTGTGCAACAACCACGTCATGAGCGGAAACGCGGCCGAGGCCGTAACGAATTGCGTAACCCCGAATGCCGCAAAGAGCCGATGGGCATCGGGGCTTTTCGAAAGCGCGGCGAACGCGAGCGCGATCATCACGCCTTCGGCGATTCCGCTCGCGCCTCGCGCGATGCAGAGTTCAAGAATGTTCCCGGAGAGCGCCGTGGCAACGTTGCTTGCGATATAGAGCGCGATTGCCGCGACGCCCAGCGCTCGCGCACCGGCGACGCGGGCGATCGAAACGACCGCGGCGCTCGAGAGAATCGCCAGCGCGCTTTCCAGTCCAAGGACGAAGCCGAGTCGGGCCGTGTCCAACCCAAAACCTCGTGCGATGGCCGGAGCCAGCGCCGGCTGAAGGTTCACGAAGAGCGCGCCGAGCGTGGCAAGCGCCAGCGCCCGAAACGCATCGAGTCGCCCGTTCACGCTTGCGCGAGCGTTCGCCCGAACGTACGGAGATGGACGGCATCGTCATGGACGAGATTCGGACGCCGGTCGTAACTGAATAACGCGATCACTCTCGTTCGCTCTCCTTCCACGGGACTGACGCGGTGAAGGCTCCGTCTGCCTTCAAAGAGCGCCAGCGTACCGGCTTTCGCCCGAATCGACCGGAGGCCGGTACGATTCCCGCTCATGATTGCATCGACCTTATCAAACTGTGGATCGGCTTGCGAGCGGATGAACGGCGCAAACTCGAACGTACCGCCGTTCTGCGGCTCGCGCAACAGCAGCGACACGACGAAATCGTTCGCATCGAAATGCCATCCGTGTTCGTCTCCCGGATTGAGGTACGTTAGCGTCAATCCGAGCATCGGGTCGCCGAGCGGATAGAGTTGCGGCTCCTTCAACGCGTCGGCGATAAATTGAACAAAGGCCGGATGACGGTACAAAAAGCTCAAGGCCCCGTGCGGCTCAAGCCGGTCATTCGCAACGGCATCGAGCGCGTACCGATGGAGCCTCCGAGTGGGATGATCTTCGCCCCCGGTTGCTTCAGCTGCGAGATAGGCGCTATACCGGGCATCCCGCCGATAGAAGCCGTCGTGCGCCCGTTGCGCTTCGGCGAGCATCGTTTCGACCGCGTCGGGCAGGACGAATCCTTCGAACACCGCTGAACCTTCTTCCGCCAGCGACCTCCGCGCGGCCGCGATCGCCTCGTCTCGGGAGGCCTGGCCGAGGTACCGAGGGATATCGACAATCTGATCCAGTTCCATTGCAGTTCCATACCGATAAAGCAGCGATCAGGTCAAATCGGGCGGCTTCCGGAGCGTGCATGCATCGCCGTCGGCATGAATTTCATGCCTTTGTGATATGGTTATGAGCGTGAAGCGCTCCGAGTTGGCAGACGTGTTTCGCGCGATCGTCGCACTCGAGGCGGTGGTCAAAAGCGGCGGGTTTACGGCGGCAGCGCGGGACCTCGGCGTGGCCCAATCCGCCGTCAGCCGGCACGTCGGGCGCCTCGAGCGCCTCGCGGGCCGGCCGCTGCTCTCGCGGCGCGGCCGGCGGATCGCTCCGACCGAGACCGGCCTGCAATTCGCGCAAGCCGCGTCGGCGGGACTCGACCTCCTGGGCGAGGCCGTGGCGCAGTTGAACGCGGCGGAAGACGCTCGCTCCGTCAGCATCGGATCCAGCCACGACGTCGCCGCGCTCTGGCTCCTTCCCAAGCTCGACCGATTTCGCGCGCGCCATCCGGACGTATCAATCGAACTTTCCGTAGCGGACAGCTATCGTTCGCTCGAACGCAACGACATCGATGTGTCGCTTCGCTTCGGTCGAGGCGATTGGCCGGAAGCGATCGCGACCCGTCTTTTTGACGAAGAAGTCATCGCTGTGTGCGCGCCGTCGCTGCTCGCGCGATTTCCGTCCCTGCGAACGTTACGAAGCCCCCGAGACCTGTTGAACGCACCACTCATCCACGTCGCGCCCAGCCGCGGAATCGATTGGTACGTCTGGATGCGCGCGCTCGGGGTTCGTCCTCCGGCCGCCGCGACGATGCGCTATCCGACGTATCAGACCTCGCTCGAAGCTGCCGTTCGCGGCGAAGGCGTCGCGCTGTTCTGGCTGCACCTCAACGACGCGCTCTTCGCACGCGGCCAACTCGAACGGCTCGGACATTGGAAGGTCGGCAGCGGGGAAGCGTTATACGCACTGCACAAAGCAGACCCCAAGCCGATCGTGCGGGAAGTCGTTTCGTTTCTCACCCAATAAGCGCCGCCTTTGACAGCAGGGTGAAAACGAGCAAGAGCCACCCCAGACCAAAGAGCACTCCACCCAACACATCGGTCAGGTAATGCGCGGCAAGCGCGAGCCGCGACCATGCGACGCCCAACCCCCAGAGCACGAGCAGCGTAGTGAGGGCGAGCCGGACATAGAGCGGCAAGGGCGAGAGCCATGCGACGGCGGCCCACGCGCCATAGAACGTGACGGCGGTTGACGCATGACCGCTCGGGTAGGAGTAACCACGTTCTTCGCGGTGCAACCACCGGTCGGGCCGCACGCGACGAAACACGCGTTTGATCGCTTCGACGACGGCCTGCGACACGAGCTGTTCGAGCGCCACGGCAAGTGGGATCCACAGCGGCCACCGCGCAACGGCAAAGATGACGAAGGCGACCGCGAGAAGCGCGGCGAGCTGACGCGATCGCCCCGACTGCGTAAAGACGATTGCGATACGCGTCGCTCCACCACGCAGCCGTGCGCCCGTCACATCGTAGACGGTCTCCGGAAACCGCACCGCGACGGTGCCGAGCACCAGCAATGCGACGAACGCGTCAATCGAAGCGATGAGCATTCGGAACGCAAACGGCGAGCGCGGCGCGATCGACGGAGAAGGTTGCAGGCGTTTTGCAAAGCGCGCTTCCGTCAATCGAAACGAGGGCCTTGCGCGAAGTCTTGACGGTGAGCTTTTTCGACCTGAAGTAGTGCGCTTCGGGGATCGCGGTTTGCGTGTTATTCAAAAACGACAGATACGTGCGCGCGACGTCAATCGGACTCGTGCGCGTGGTAGCAAAGAACGTCAACATGCCGTCGTTCGGCGTCGATTCGGGCGTGATCGGCGTGTGTCCGTACATGCGCCCGTTCACGACGAGGATTTGCTGCGTCTCGATGCGCAGGCGGTTCTTCTTCCAGCGGACGCGTGCGTCGAACGCGCGGTGGTTCAACAGCGGCCCCACCGCCGATAATCCGTAGGCCAACGGTCCGGTGAGGTGTTTGAGCCAACGCGGCGTGCGGTCGGAGACGACCGCTGCAAGTCCGATCGTCGCGAAATTCGCAAAGCGCGTTCCGTTGACGACCCCGACGTCGATTCGTTCCACGCGCCCGTAGGCAATGGCGTCGAAGGCGGCCTCGAGCGAATCGATGCCCACGCTCATCGCGAAGCTATTGCCGGTCCCGGCCGGCACGATTCCCAGCACACTCTCGCTATGGGAAAGCGCGTCGGCGGCGATCGTCTGGGTGCCGTCGCCGCCGACCAAAACGATGAGTTCAGCCTTTGACTTCACGTACTGGCGCAACCGCTTGCGAATCGCCTTATGGCCCGTCTCTAAGTGCGACGCGTCGACCGCCACGCCCCGTTTTCGCAGCTCGTCGCCCGCCTGCTTGAGATCTTTTTGACCGTCATGAGAATGGGACTGCGCAATGACAACCGCTCGCTTCACCCTTAGGCTATTCCCAGCAAATCGTGGGAAGATTCGGTTGTATGAAATTCCGCACAGCATTGATAGCCACGATCCTCGCAGCAAGCGCCACGTTCGGCGGCGCGCGCGCCGCGAGCTCCGATGACTCGAGTTTCGTCGTCAAGGCGCAGCAGGATGTTTTGGGACAGTATGCGCTAGCCGCCCTGGCGCGCGGTAAAGCCGGCGACGCAAACGCGAAGGCGTTGGCGAACGCCGTTGCCAGCAACGCCGACCATGCGAATATCTGGCTCAAGAAATACGCCAAAGCGCACAACGTGCAGCTCGAAGACAAGCCAAGCATGCGTGCGTCCGCGCAGTACGGCGAACTACAGAGCTCAAAGGGATCGTCCTTCGATAAGTATTTCGCGCGCGACATCAACGTCGATGCGCAAATGCAGTTAGGGCGGTTCCAGGACGCCGCTTCGAGCGCGTCGGATCCGGCACTGAAGACCTTCGCGAAGCAGCAGGCTGCGAAACTGGAACAGTTCTCTGCCCAGGCGCAAAAAATGCCGCACTAAAGACATTTCGTCCGCGGCTCATCCGGAACGCCCGCCTCGGGCGTTCTTTTTTTATGACGGCCATCGCGCAGTCGTGGCAGCCAGGCAAGCAGCTAGGCGCCCGTCGAACGCTCGTGTCCATGCATGCCGACTCCCCGGATGAGGCGCTCGCTTGCGCATTCGCCGGCAAAGAGCCATGGGCGTTCGAAGAAGCGTACCGCCGTTTCGGCACCCTGCTGTATTCGACGGCGTACAACGTCCTGGCGAATCGCGAGGATGCTCAGGACTGCGTCCACGAGGCTTTGGCGCGCGTCTGGCGCTCCCCTGACGCCTATTCGAGGGCCAAAGGAAGCGTGCGCAGTTTTCTCGTCGTGTGCGTACGCAACGAAGCGATCACGCGTTTACGTTCGAAAACGCGCCGGCTTCGCCTCGTCGACCGGGTAGCGGCGGAACCGCAAGAGCACGACGAACTGCGAACGATCGATTTTGTGGAGCACGATCGCTTACGTGCGGCGCTCGCGGCCCTGCCGCCGGAGCAGCGTCGCCCGCTTGAACTCGCGTACTACGAGCAGAAGACCCATACGGAAATCGCGCGCGAGTTGGATCAGCCGCTCGGCACGACGAAGAGCCGCATTGCGATGGGATTACGAAAACTCGGCGCCGCCTTGGGAGCACGGTCATGAACGCGCACATCGGCGACGATGCGGCGTCCTACGCGCTCGGCATGCTCGACGAGCTCGAGCAGTCGCGCATCGACGAGCACGTTGCATCCTGCCCGGCGTGCGCTGCGGCGCTCGCGCAAGCCTTCGACGATGTGGCAGCGATCGCGGAAGCCGAACCGCAGCACGCGCCGCCCATGAGCCTGCGGCCGCCCGCGCGCATGCAACACAAAGCAAGCTGGTGGATGCCCGCTTTTGCCGCCGTCGCTGCAGCGATCGCTATCGCGGTTCTGCCCAGCGCCTATTTCTACGGCGAGAATCAACGCATGCACGCCGCGATGCTCGCCGATGCGGACGCGATGGCGCGAATCGCGTCGTCGCCGCACCGCGCGGTCGCCTTCGCCGGCGCGAATGCGAACGTCATGTATGGGACCGACGGCTCATGGTATTGCGTCATCGTGCGGGGCGCAACCAAGCCGATGCAGGTCGCGTGGATGCACGACGGCCGCCAAACGATGCTCGGAACGGTGACGCCGCATGGCGATGTCGCGATTCTGTACTTACCGAAGAGCCACCGCATGGATCAACTCGCGCTCGTGGCTGACGATCAGATGGTCGGCCAGGCTCGGCTCGTCTTCTAACAGAAGACGTAAGCATGCTGTTTAGCCTAGCGTTTGGCGGGGTGCTGGGCGCCGTCGTGGCGGCACCTACGGCTCCGCCTCCGCACACGTTCAGCGCGCAGATCGCGCGTCGCGTCGACGACGTTGCGACGCGCGTGATGCGCGAACACGGCACGCCGGGATTGGCAATCGGCATCGTCGAGGACGGACGCATCGTCTATGCGCGCGGCTTCGGATTTGCCGACGTGCGCGCGAAACGGCGCGTGACTCCCGATACGCAGTTCTATGTCGGGCAGATCGCCGAACAGTTTACCGCGGCGGCCCTGCTTTTGCTGCAGCAAGACGGAAAGCTCAAGCTCGACGACCGGATCACGAAATATGTTCCGGAACTCACCGTAGCGGGTTCCGCGACGATCGCACAGCTGTTGGAGCATACCGCCGGACTGCCCGACTACCGCGCCAAAGATTTGCACTTCGATCGAGCGCGCAGCGTCAAGCTTACCGATCTCATCGCTGCCGTCGACAAACTGCCGCCGGCTGCGCCTCCCGGCAAGACCGCGGTCGATAACAAACTCGACTACATGATCGCGGGATTGATCGTCGAGCGCGTCTCGGGCGTTCCGCTTTCCGACTACCTGCAACAGCACATCTTCATGCCGCTCGTCATGAACGCATCGTTCTACGCCGGCGATCGCGGCATTTCGCCCTCGCATGCCGTCGGCTACACCGGTTCACCGGGTCGTTTTCGCCCGACCTCCGCGTGGGATCCGGCATGGTTGTTCGGAAGCGCCGGCTTAGTGACCGACGTGTACGATCTCGCGAAATGGGACATCGGCCTTCCGTTGCTGCTGCGCGTTGACGCCGAACGCACCATGTTCACGCCAAGCGGTGTCGGCGGCGAAGCGCCGTACGGGCTCGGCTGGATCATCGATCAACGCGGTGGAAAGCGCTACATGTGGCGCAACGGCGAGATTCCCGGTTATCTCGCGATGAACGCGCTTCTTCCCGACGATAACATCGCGGTCATCGTGATGGAGAACACGGATCGCGCGTCGAGCCGGCGCGTCGCCGCTCCGGAGGCAATCGCCGCATCGGTGCTCGACATTCTCGTACCGCCCGCTGCGATGCACGTCGACAATGCGATCGTTTCGAAGGCGAACGAGTGGCTGGTACGCCTCGCCGACAAGCGCATCGACCGCACGCAGCTCACGCCCGCATTTTCGAAATATCTTACCGATGCATTGGTCGCTCGCGAGAATTTCGCCGCACTCGGCAAACCGCAGGCGCTCATTCCGGTTGCCAGCACGCCCGGCGCAAACGGCGACGTGACGTATGAATTCATCGTGCGGTATCCGCACGGACAGTGGCGTTACAAGATCACGCTAACGAAGGACAATAAAATCGACGGCCTTGCCTTAGAACAATGACCGTCGACACGAACGATGATAGAGAGCGTGGAAGCGCGCGCTAGTCGTCGCCGTCTGAAATTCTTCGCCCGGTCGCCTCGACGACTTTCCCGAGCATCGTGACCGCCTCGGCGCGCGACGCGTTGCTGAACATGTAACGCAAGCGTTCGTCCGCATCTTCCACGATTAACACTGCTCGGCGACCCGAGCGCACCGCCGCCACGAGCGAAGTCAAATACGCTTCGTCCTCGGGCGCGAGCATCGATTGATCGATCGTGTCTACCGGAGATTCGAGTAAACGCCGTAACACGGCATCGATGTCGCGTGGTACTTCCACTTGGTCCTCCATGGCGAATTGCCGCTGTGCTTACCGTGCACCGCAGTCGACTTCACCCGTACCTCAATTATCGGCACGACTTCCCACAAGTTCACCCCTATTTCCAAGAAACCACTGTAGTGCGAGAAGCGACTTTGCATCCGCTATTTGGCCCGTTTCCATTAAATTTTTCGCTCGATCGGCCGAGAAGGATGCGACCGTGATGCGTTCGTCTTCATCGAGCATTTGTTCGCCCGGACGCAATCCGACGGCAAGCACGAAGTGAATCAGTTCATCGCAGAAGCCGGGCGACATCGCGACTGCACCAAGCGAGCGGGCGGACGCGGCGCGGTAGCCGGTCTCCTCACCTAATTCCCGCAGGGCGCCGTCGACCGGATCTTCTCCCGGGTCGAGCCTTCCCGCCGGAATCTCCCACAGCTCGCGCCTGACGGGGTGCCGATACTGCCGAACCAGGACGAGTTCGTCGTGCTCCGTCAGGGCGATGACCGCGGCTGACGGGCCGTGGACAACGACGTCCACCTCGTGTTCGGCGCCGTCGTCATAACGCAGCCGCTCGGTGCGAACCGTAAAGACGCGCCCCGTAAAGCGATCGCGCGATGAAATGACTTGAGGCAGGTTTTCCATAACCCATCCATTCGTGCAACAACGCTCGTCGCTTCTCGTCGAGTTCGGCTGGCTCGCGCTTTTTCTCGCGGTCTTCGCCGTGCTCGTCTATGTTTTCAATATTTTCATCGTGCCGCATCACTTCAACGATAAGGTTGCGGACGTGCTCGCCGGACTTTTTGCGGGCCTCGTGATGATTTCGTTGCGCGCTCGATGGCGTCGATAGCGGGCGCGCATAACCAACGCGTCGCCGACGCGCGCGAGCTGCGAACGCCCAAGGGACGCAAGGCGCAGCAACGCTTTGCCTTCGAAGGCCCGACGCTGCTTGAAGAAGCGACGCGCAGCGGCGCGCAGATTCTCGAACTCTTCGTCACGCGCGCGGTCTACGACAGCAATCCGCTGGTTCGCGAAGCCGAAACGGGCGGCAGCAGCGTTTTCATCGTCGACGACCGAACCGCGCAGCGCCTTTCCGATGTGGACTCCCCGACCGGGCTCGTCGCGGTGGCGCCCCTGGCGTACGCTCCGCTGGACCGCGCGCTTGCCGTTCGCCGCTGCCTCATCCTGGCCGAACTGAACGACCCGGGAAATGCCGGCACGCTGATGCGATCGGCCGAGGCCTTCGGAGCGCAAGCCGTCATCTTCGGAGCGGGCGGGGTCGAGCCGTACCACCCCAAGGTCATCCGGGCCGCGATGGGCGCGGCCTTCCGGCTCGCACTGGCCGTTGCAACCCCGCAAGAGGCCTCGGAGGCCGCTGCCGCCACGGGAGCCGAGCTTGTCGGACTCGATGCTCAGGGCGAGGACATTCGATCCCTGCGGCCGGCGGATCGGCTCGCGATCGTCGTCGGGCACGAACGGCGCGGCTTGGGC
>DASSZO010000087.1:0-42920 GCA_035702815.1 Candidatus Aquilonibacter sp.
CATCATGCAGTGTCCCGTCCCGCCACCGCCACCGGTGCCTTCGCCAGGGCCGCTCGTGCCGCCGCCCGAACCACCAGTACCTCCGCAGCCTGTACACGAAAATTCAGAGCGGCGCCACTTCGACTGATCTTCGGCGCATACACTGACTGTCCGGAGCACGCGGAGACTAAGCTAGCAGCGAACACCAACGCAATCGTTCTAGCTAGAAGCTTCAATTCGAAACCTTTCTTTATGGCTGTTGGCCGAATAGCCGGCCTGAGCTATAAATATTACGCTTCAAATAACGAACCTTTCGCGGTTCACAGCTCTCCACGTGGTATTCTCAATACCACTTTTTCCAGAGAAGCCTAAAGAACCGTCTTTACGTCGGCGATCATCTCCGCCTTGGAGAGTTCGCCGATCTCGATTTTTTTGACGATTCCGTCTTTGTTGATGAAGACGTGCACGGGCATGCCGTTGATGTTGTATGCGTCGCGTAGAGCGCCGGTGTCGACGACCGCGGGATAGTTCAAGTCGTGTTCGTCGACGAATTTCTTGGCCTTCTGCTCGTCTTCGAGCACGTCGACGCCGACGACTTGCAGCCCGCGCGGCTTGAATTCTTGCGCAACGGCTCTAACGTCCGGCGCTTCTTCATTGCACGGCGGGCACCACGACGCAAAGAAGTTTAAGTACACGGGTTTGCCGCGCAGCGAGGCCATCGAAAGGTCACCGCCGCCGACAGTCTTTTCATCGAATGCGGGAGCTTCCGACCCAACATGGGCGACGGAAGCAGCGGTCGAATTTCCTCCGCCCGATTGGGATCCACAGGCGGTCAGCGCAGCGAGCGCACACAGAATCGCGATTCGTTTCATCGTGTTATCCATAGACGGGGTAGGCAACGGCGGCGAGATCCGTACGCATTTGGACGATCAGTTCGTCGACGGATGCGAACACGCGTTGCTCGCGCACGTAGCGCAAGTCGCGAAGCGCCAACTGATGACCGTAGATCGTCTCGTGAAAATCGCGCATCCACACCTCTATCGTTCGTTTCGACCCGTCGAACTGCGGATTGGTTCCAATCGAGACCAGGGCTGCATAGTCGCGCCCGTCGTGACGAGCGACGGCCGAGTAGACGCCGTCTTTGGGGAGGAGCTTCGCCGGCGCACGCAGGTTCGCGGTCGGAAAACCGAGGTCGTGGCCGCGGCCGAAACCGAGTTCCACCTCGCCGCGCAACTCGTAGGCGTGACCCAAAAGATGGTCGGCCAAATCGAGTTTGCCGTCGCCAACGAGGCTGCGGATGCGCGTGCTCGAAATGCGCTCACCGTCATCCAAAACCGCGGGAACCGCGCTACATGCCACGTCGCGTGTGGCGAAGACCTCGCGCATTAACGCCGTGTCGCCGCCGCGCTTGTGCCCGAAGCGGAAGGTATCGCCGACCGCAACGGCCCGCACGCCGAGCGCATCGACGAGCTTTTCCAAAAACGCCTGCGCCGGCATCAGCGCAACCGCGTCGTCAAACGGCACAAAAAAGCACTCTTCGAAGCCCATTTTACCGAACCAATCGATTCGCTCGTCGTTGGTCGTGAGCATCGGCGGTTCCGATCCGGGGCGCAGATGCGTCGCGGGGTGATTGGCGAATGTGAGCACGCCGCTCCGCCATCCCGGCTTGCGCATCCGGAACGCAGCGCGCGCGATCTCCTGATGCCCGCGATGCATGCCGTCAAAGAATCCGATCGCGAGCGACAGCGGGCGTTCGTTTTCGCGGAACAGCTCGTGATAGATCTTCACGGCATCACACAAACACTTTCCGGGGCGAGAGCATCGCACCGTGGGCCTCGCCCACGCCGACGAGCGTTCGCGAGTGGTCGCGCACGAAGACCTGTTGCGCGGGAGCGCCTTCCGGGAGCGCTACGACGCGGCCGGCACGAAAGTCCGCCGAACTCCGTAGATCGAGCACGATCGTCGGAAACGGAATGATGTGCTCGGGCGCGATGAGCGCCGCTTGCGGATCGGCGGTGATCTCTTCGAGCGTCCGCGCTTCGTAGAGCACGAACGGGCCCGACGCTTCGCGAACGAGCGCGCCCATGTGCGCCGGCACTCCTGCGGCCTTGCCGAGATCCTCGCACAGCGTTCGGATGTACGTCCCTTCGCTGCAGGCAATGCGAATGCGCGCGATGCCGCCGTCGTCCGCTCCCAGCAGACTCAAGCCGTAGATCGTGACGCTGCGCGCCTTGCGCTCGACGGTTTTCCCCTCGCGCGCAAGTTCGTAGAGGCGCTTGCCTTCGTGATGCACGGCACTGTACATCGGCGGAATCTGCTCGATTCTTCCGATGAACTGCGGCAACGCGGCCTCGAGGCGCTTGCGCCAATCCTGCGGAAGCGGCGCGGTGTCTACCGTTTCGCCCACTGCGTCTTGCGAGGTCGTCGAGCGTCCGAGCACGAGCGTTGCCGCGTACGCTTTACGCTGATCGGTCAACAACGGGATCAGCCGCGTCGCTTTACCGATCGCAATGGGTAGAACGCCGGCCGCTTGCGGATCGAGCGTCCCCAGATGTCCCACCGCAATGCGGCGATCGCGGGAATAGACGCCGAACACGCGCCGCAGCCGAGCGACGATCTGCGCCGACGTCGGCCCGGCGGGTTTGAAAACGTTGATGAATCCGATCATGCGCTACGCCGGCGGCAGAAGGCGCATTTCTTTGCGGAACCACCCGATCGCACCGCAGATGCCGCCGATGAGCAAAAGGACGCATCCGGCGACGCCGACGGTCAGCACGTGCGAAATCGCCCACGCGACGAAGACCAATCCGCCAAGCGCCATGAACACATACGACGCGCGGGTATAACGCGCGTTCGGATAGCGCGCGAAGAGCAGCCACGTTCCGAGGCCGCCGAAGATGAACAGAAAAATGCCGGCGACGACGCTCACAGGCCTTCGGCTACAAGCGCCCCTTCGACCGCTTTGAATGCGTCGGCGAGCGGCCCGACGTAGGTCAATCCCGACGCGCGGAAATGTCCGCCGCCGCCCAGACGCGCGGCCGCTGCCTGCACGTTGACCCGTCCCGCCGAACGAAGGCTGACGCGAAGCTCGCCGTCATACGCTTTGAACAGCGCCGCAACTTCGACGTTCTCCTGCGAGCGCAGAACGTTGACGACGTCCTCGGTATCTTCGCCGTCCGCGCCCGTCTCGGCCAGCATCGCATCATCGACGTACGAGAAGCAGTACCGGCCGTCATGACCGAATTGCATCTCGTCGATCACGCGTCCAAGCAGCTTCGTCGCCGCAACGCGCTTATTCGCGAAGATTTCCTCGGTGATCTCTTCTTTATCGGCGCCCGCGCGAATCAATTCGGCCGAGAGTTCGAGCACTTCCGGCGTCGTGTTGGAGTGCATGAAGCCGCCGGTGTCCGTCATAATCGTCGTAAGCAGGCACGTCGCGATATCGCGATCGACCTCGACGTTCATCGCGCGCAACAAGTGCATCACCGTGGTGCCGGTCGAACACTCGGTCGGAATGACGTAGTTGAACGCACCGAAGTGCGAATTGCCGAGATGATGATCGATATCGAGCATGTTCGCGCGATCGATCTTCGGCAGATACTCACCGGCGCGCGTATAGTCGCTCATGTCGCAGAACACCCAGAGCGCGTCGGCCGGAAGGTCGGCCGGAAGCTCGCGCGAGACGCAGTCGGTGTCCGGCATGAACCGCAGGTTGCGCGGCACGGCATCCTGCTGGAAGTAACAGACCTGTTTACCCATGCGCTTGAGCGCAATGCCGAGCGCAAGCCCCGCACCGAGCGTATCACCGTCGGGTTTGACGTGACTGACCATCACGAACGCCGGACGCGCAAGCAGCTCTGCTACGACCTCTTGTGTCGTCGAGTTACGAGTCTCGCTCTGGATCATTCTTCCTCCTGAGCCTGCACCGCATGGCGCTCCGCATCTTCACGAAGCGTCTTCGCAAGCGCGATCGCGCGTTCCGTCGACCGATCCTCGACGAAGATCAATTCCGGCGTGTGGCGCAAATCGATCTGATGCCCGAGCTCGCCGCGCAGAAACTTAGCCGCATGCTCGAGCGCATCCAACGACTGCCGGGCCGTATGCCGGTCGCCAATGACCGAAACAAACACCTTGCAGTGCTGCAAATCATCGCTGACTTCGGCGCGGGTAACCGTAACAAACCCAAGCCGCGGATCCCGCAACTCTTGCGTAATCAGCGTCCCCAAAATCCGCTGAATCTCATGATCAATCCGTGCTAACCGCTGGCTCTTCAAAATATCACCTATGAAAATTCAATTTTTTGATGCTTGTCGAGAACTTTTCCACGAGGGGAAATTTTGGGCGTCCCCGCGGCGGAGACCATCCGCACGACAGAAACGCCCGCAAGCATCAAGCCCGCGCCAATTCCGCAGCCACCTGCTCCGTCATGTAGGCCTCGATCACGTCGCCGACCTTGAGATCCTGGAAGCGCGCAACCTGGAGACCGCACTCGAAGCCCTCCGCAACTTCGCGGACGTCATCCTTGAAGCGGCGCAGCGATTCGAGTTCGCCGGTGAAGATGACGGCCGAGTCGCGCAGCACGCGAACCTTCGAGTTGCGCACCAGCTTGCCGTCTTTGACATAACAGCCGACGATCGTGCCGACCTTGCTGACTTTGAAGACTTCGCGCACTTCCGCGTGACCGAGCGTGACTTCACGTTCGACCGGCGCGAGCATGCCCGTCATCGCCTTCTTGAGGTCTTCCTCGATCTCGTAGATGACCTGATAGAAGCGAAGATCGACGCCTTCATTCTCGGCCAAACGCTTCGCGGTTTCGTCCGGACGGATATTGAATCCGATCAAGACCGCACCCGACGCGCTTGCAAGGTTGACGTCGTTCGGCGAGATCGCGCCGACGCCGCCGTGGATGACGCGAACCTCGACCTCTTCGGTCGAGAGCGATTCCATGCGTGCGCGCAGCGCTTCGAGCGAACCTTGACCGTCCGCCTTGATGATGAGGTTGAGCGTCTTTTTGCCTTCGGCCGGCATCTGCATGAACGTTTCGAGCGAAACGCGTTGCGATGCGGACCCGGCAATACGCACGTCGCGACGGCGCACGGCGCGTTTTTCCGCCGTTTCACGCGCAACGCGTTCGTCGCTGACCACCATGAGCGTGTCGCCCGCCGACGGCACGTCCTGCAAGCCCATGACCTCAACCGGAATCGACGGTCCGGCCTTCTTGACTTGTTTGCCCTTGTCGTCGATGAGCGCGCGAACTTTACCGAACGTTCCGCCGACGACGACGATGTCGCCGACGCGCAACGTGCCGTTCTGCACGAGCACCGTCGCAACCGCGCCGCGTCCCTTGGAGAGCTGCGATTCGATCACGACGCCGCTGGCGCGACGCGTTTTGTTTGCCTTGAGGTCCTTGATGTCGGCTTCGAGCAGAACGGTGTCGAGCAAGCCTTCGATGTTGTCGCCCGTCTTGGCCGAGACCGGAACCATTTCGATGTTGCCGCCCCAATCGACCGGTTGCAGCCCGTTTTCCATGAGCTGCTGCTTGACCCGGTCGGGCTGCACATCGGGCTTGTCCATCTTGTTGATGGCAACGACGATGGGAACGTTCGCGGCTTTGACGTGCGCGATCGCTTCCTTCGTCTGCGGCATGACGCCGTCGTCGGCCGCGACGACGAGAATCGCCACGTCGGTGACCTTCGCGCCACGCGCGCGCATTGCGGTGAACGCTTCGTGACCCGGCGTATCGATGAACGTGATCTTGCGATCGTTCCGCTCGACGGTGTACGCACCGATCTTTTGCGTGATGCCGCCCGCTTCGCCAGCCGCGACGTTTGCGCGGCGGATCTTGTCGAGCAGCGACGTCTTACCATGGTCAACGTGACCGAGAACCGTGACGACCGGCGGACGCGCGGTCATCATCTCGGGCTTGTCTTCCTCTTGCTCGACGGTGACTTCTTCGCCGGCCTCTTTGACGACCGCGTTGAAGCCGAACTTTTTCGCGACCGTGATCGCGACGTCGCTTGGAATGTTCTGGTTGATCGTCGCCATCGTACCGGTCTTGATGAGCTCGGTGATGACGTCTTTGACCGGAACGATCATGGACGTTGCAAGTTCTTGAACCGTCAGCAGGTCGGGAATCTCGATCGTTTCGAGCTGACGCGGCGGCGCCGAAACGTGATCGCCGCCCTTCTTCTTGCGCTGGCGCTCTTTCTCGAGGAGCAGTTCCTTTTCGCGATCTTTCTTGGCGGCAGCCTTATCTTCGTGACTGCGCGCGCGATCGCCGGGACGGCCGCCCGTCGAAGGGGCCGGCGCTTCGGTTGCAGCCGACGGCATGCCCGGGCGCGGACCCATCGGGCGAGCTCCGCCGGGGCCCATCGGGCGGAAGGGACCGTTGCCTGCGGGACGGCGTTGTCCCGGGGGCGTGAGCGGACCGTTCCCGCGCGGCCCACCGGGCGCAACGGGACCTTTGCCGCCCTGGCCGGGCATCGCTTGACCCGGGCGCGGAGCAACGCCGGGACGTCCCGGCATACCGGTGGACGGACCGGGGGATGCGGAGGCCGTTGTCGTCGGCGGCGGGGGACGGCGTTGAATGGACGACTGCCCGTGCGGAACGGGCTTCAGACGCGGAATCGGCGCTTCAGGCGCCGCCGGCGGCTTCGGTGCCGGACGGGGAGCGGCCGACGCGGCCGGACGCACCGGAGCGGCGGGCGCGGGAGGCGCCGGAGCAGCGGGCGGAGGCGGCGGCGCGGGGACCTGCGCAACCGGGGCGGCGGGCGCTTCGACTGCGGGAGCAGCCGGCGACGCTGCGGCAGCGGGGCGCGCGGGAGCAGACTTGGGGGCGGGACGCGTCGAGCTCGACGCGACCGGTTTCAAACGCTGGACGGGGGGTTGTTCGGGAACCGCGGCGGCGGCAGGCGCTTCCGCGGCAGGGGCCGGAGCGGCTCCTTGCGGCGGAGCCGGCGGCGCAGCAGGCGCGGCAGCCGCAGCGGCCGGTGCAGCCGCCTTACGGGGCGCGGGCTTTGCGCCGGGCGCCGGCTTGAGGACGCTGCGAACCAGATCGGCGATCTGATCGGGAACGACGCTCAGCTGATTTTTCGCCTCGAAGACGCCGCCCAAGCGGTCGTTAAAGAGGGCGATGAGTTCTTTCGATGTGAGCCCCACCTCTTTGGCGAGCTCGAAAATACGTACCTTACCGGTCGAAGTTGCCATTTAACCCCAATGTGGGCGCGCCCACATTGGGCCCCCACGGTTTGAAGGACGTCGTGCTCGCGTTGCGAGCCGCGCGCCCCCCGCGCTAGTTTGCGCGAGGCCCCCAAACCGCCGGTTTGGAGTCCTCGCTAGGTCGTCACAGAGCTGCCCCCGCTCCAAGGGTACCGAGGCGCGCGTGAACGCGCGCCGTCTGGGTCGCCTTAGACCGTTGCATCGTGCATCTTAATCATCTGTCACTCGTTGTTTCCCGAACTACTTATTAAACCATATTCGTCCGCTGCCGTTGCAAGACCCGGGTAGCGGCGATTTTTCGCGACCAGCTTCGCACAGGCGGCTGAGCAGAGGTAGGCACCTCGGCCTGTCTGCCGGATGGCGCCGTCCCGTTGCCATGCTTGGCCGGCCCGGACGAAACGGGTCATCTCCCGCTGCGGCCGGACGGTGCGGCACCCAACGCAGGTGCGAAGCGGAACGTGCTTACTCTTCGTCCCCACCTAGCCGCTCGCGCCGGAACTCTTCAAGCTTCCGAATGAGCTCTTCGTCGACGCCTGCGGCGGCAGCAGCCGGAGCAGCCTCTTCCTCGACTTCCTCCGCGACTTCGGCCTCAGCCGGTTCGGCTGCACCGCGCTCCGCGCGCTCGGCGAGGTAACGCTCGCGGGCTTCGTCGGCTTCGCTTTCACTCGCGATGTCGAGGCGCCACCCGGTCAGGCGCGCCGCGAGGCGGACGTTCTGTCCGTCGCGTCCGATGGCAAGCGAGAGCTGATAGTCGGGCACGACGACCAGGGCGACGCCGTCGTCCTCGAAGAGTTCGACGCTGATCACCTTCGCCGGCGCCAGTGCGTTCATGATGAACGCCTGCGGATCGCTATCGTAGCGAATCACGTCGATCTTCTCGCCGCGCAGGTTGTCGGAAACGTTCGCGATGCGGCTCGACTTCGGTCCCAAGCACGCGCCGATCGGGTCGACTTCGGCGCGCATCGAACGCACCGCGACCTTCGAACGGCTGCCGGCTTCGCGCGCGATCGCCATGATTTCGACGATGCCGTCGGCGATCTCCGGAACTTCAAGCTCGAGCAAACGCTGCACGAGCCCCTCGGCCGATCGCGAGAGCACGACTTGCGGGCCCTTCGGCGATTTGCGCACGTCGAGGACGTACGCGCGAATGAAGTCGTTGATGCGGAAGGCTTCGCCCGGAACCTGCTCGGAAAGCGGAAGGATCGCTTCGTCGCGCCCTTCGAGCAGCACGTACATATTGCGCTGTTCGTAGCGTTGCACGCTTCCGGTCACGAGATCGTTGAGCTTGCGCGCGTACTTGTTGTACACCGTGTCGCGTTCGGCTTCACGGATGCGCTGCACGATGACTTGCTTCGCGGTCTGCGCGGCGATGCGTCCGAATTCTTTGGGGGTGACTTCTTCGTCGAAGAAATCGCCCGGCTGATACGGTCCGCCGGCCTGTTTCATCGAGATCTCGAGCTTGGGATCTCCGACGGTTTCGGCCACGATGCGGCGATGGAAGACGCGGTATTCGCCGGTCTGCCGGTCGACCATGACGATCGCGTTTGCTTCGCTGCCATAGTGCCGCTTATACGCCGTCAACAGCGCAGCTTCGAGCGCTTCGAGCAACATCTCGAACGGAATGTTCCGTTCTTTCGAGATGAACTGCAGAACGTCGAGAAGTTTTTCGTCAGATGCCGGTTCAGCCATGTGTCTTCCGTTCACGTTTGTCGCGAGTAAGGTCGGCGCGCGGATCGTACTCCAGATTCGCCGATTTAATCGTTGCGATCGGCAGCGGCAATTCGCCGTTGTCCGTCGCGAGAATGACGGTTTCGCCGCGCAGCCCGACGAGCGTGCCGCGATGCGTTTTTCCGCCGTTGATCATCAGCGTCGTCACGATCTTCGCCTTCTTACCGGCGAAGCGTTCGTAATCGTGCGGACGAACGAGCGGACGTTCGAGGCCGGCCGACTCGACTTCGAGCGAGTAGGGATCCTCGAACTCCTCGAGCACGTCGTTGATTCGCCCCGCGATTCGCTCGCAGGTGGCGAGATCCACGCCGCCCTCTTTGTCGATCGTTACCGTAAACGTCGTCATCCCTCGCCGCGCACGCGCCGCGTGCGAAACGATTTCGACCCCGGCGAACGCGCTGTCGTGGGCTATGGCGTCCAACGTCTGCTCGAACTTATCCGTCAACGCCGACACGACGACACCCCCATTTACAGTTAAAGCGCCGTTGCACGTTGCGCAACGCGCACCCCCCACGCTGACTTCGCAGCGCGGGCCCCCATTTACAACAACGAAGCGCGGGACGAGCCCACGCTTTAACGATCTACCGGGTCTAAGGATAGCGAAAATCACGAGGGGCCGCAACCCCACGTGGGCGGCGGCCCCTCGCCTTGCTTTACGACCTGCGAACTAACGCGCTACCGGCAATCGTCCGGCTTCCGTAAGGGTGGTAATCTACGGCACCCGCGCTGCGCGTGCTTCGCTGGGCAAGTAGCCCGGTGGATCTTGCGGTTCCAACCGACCTCCCCTGGATTCGCCTACCAGCGAATCCCCTCACATGGATTCGCCAATGCGGCGAATCCGTAACGGTACTCGCGCCCCGCTTGGGCGCTCCGTTCCGCGGATGCGGAATCGGGCTGCTGATGTTCGCACCTTTTATCGAGGTACACCCCAATTGTAGTCCGCGAAAAGTCGCAGTTCAAGCGGGAGTCTTGTCGATCACGGCGACGCGCCGGGCGAGGGGGCGAAGGGCTGAAGCTTGCGTCCGTTACAGATCGCCGTCGCGTGCGCCTCGATGATCGGAACGCCGACCCCGCCGTGCGCAGCGCCGCCGATCGAGCCGCCGATAGAGATGCCGCCGGCAATCGGATGCGTCGCCGTTCCGACGACTTGCGTAGGCTGGCCCGTCTGCGGATAGCGCACCATCCACCCTTCGCAGCGCGTGTACGGACCGTCTTTATAGACGTTGGTGACCCACATCTTGATCAGCGCATCGCCGCCGCTTCCGCGTTCTTCGTAGATGTATTTCGTTGCCGCTAGCACATCCGGCGGCGGCGTGGGTTCCAACGATCCGCCTAACGAGACCGTCGGATGATACGAATACTGCGACGGGTTGACCGCATTGTGCGGTAAGAGGTCGCGTAACTTGTCGTTGAAGTCGTGTGACGGCGCCGATTTCGTTGTCGCGCGTTTGGGCGGAGGCTGCGGCGTGGGATTGATCGTCACCGGTTTCTGTGCGCCGCTTTTCTGCGTGCCCGCCGTTCCCGCGCGCGGCCCCGGCGATCCGATCCCGCGTGGGCCGGGCGACGGCGCGGTGCCTTTCGTGGTCTGCGAGCGCGCCGCACCCTCCGTGGGACTCGGACTCGGAACCCCGGGCTTGGCCGCGGGCGCCGCCGTCGCTTTGGCGGGCGCGGCCGGTGAGGCGCTCGGCGCGGTCGACGCCTTCGCGACCACGGCAGCGGCCGTCGCCGTCGGTGCGGCGGTCGGCGCGGGCGGGGCGGGGGTTTGCGGTTTTGCGGTCGGCGCCGCGGTCGGCGCGGGCGGGCGCGGCGACGGCTTGGCGGTGGGGGCGCTTGTCGGAACCGGCGACGGCGCCGCGGTCGGTGGAATTTTGACGACGACGGCAACCGCCGCAGCCGAGGGTACCACGGTAGGAACCGCCGGAAGCTCCATGTTGGGTGACGGCTCGATGACCGCTTGCGTCGGTTCCGCGTTCGGTATCGGCGTCGCTTGCGGCAGCGGCGTCGGATTGGGCGGCGCGGTCGGGGCGAACTTCGATAGCTCGTGACGGTGCGGAGGCTGGGGTGCATGCGCGGGTCGAGCTTGCTGTGCATGCGCGACCGGTGCGACGCGCGGTGCCTTGGGTTCGGGCGCCGCCTGCTGTGTTTGTACCGGCACCTGGGCTACCACCGGCGCGCGCTGTTCGATCGTGACGATCGACCCGCCGATCTGACTCTCCGATGCACCTTCTTCCGAACTGTTCGCGACGACGCTGAAGAGCGCGATCGCGAGAAGCACGTGAAAAAGCAGCGATGCGACACTACTTCCCGCAAGCCGCTCACGATAGCGCCGGTCCACAGGATCGCGCCGCAACATCACCAGCGTTATGCGCTTAACGTCGCGCAGGAGCCTGCCGCTTTTCCCGCGCATGGCGAAATCGATCATGGAAACCGTCTTGCAAAAACGAACGAAGATCGTGGCAACGATCGGCCCTGCGTCCCGCGATCCGGCGATCATGCGATCCCTCTTTGTAAGCGGCGCGAACGTCCTTCGCCTCAACTTCTCCCACGGCACGCCCGCCGAGCATGCGGAAGTAATCGCGAACGCGCGGCGCATCTCCGATGAACTCGGCATTCACACGGCCGTTCTGCAAGACTTACCGGGGCCCAAAGTGCGGACCGGCAAGCTCGAAGACGGCGTTGCGTCGTTGCATCTCGAGCGCGGACAGCCGTTCGTTCTAACGACCGAAGACGTGCCCGGAACGATCGAACGCGTGAGCGTGCAATACAAGGATCTTCCGCACGACGTCGCAATCGGAAATCGCATCTACTTGCAAGATGGCCAGATCACGCTGCGCATCATGGGCAAGACGGCGACCGAGATCCAGACGACGGTAGAATTTGGCGGCGAACTTCGCTCGCAGCAAGGCATCAACTATCCCGACGGCTCGCTCAATATCACCTCGGTGACCGAGCGCGACTTCGAATATCTCGCATTCGGTTTGGAACACGGCGTCGATTACGTCGCCGTTTCATTCGTGCGTACGGCCGAAGACATCAATCGGGTCAAAGCGTTCATGAACGAGCGCGGCCGCAACGTTCCGGTCTTGGCCAAGATCGAAAAGCACGAAGCGCTCGAAGATCTCGACAACATCATCGAGGCGGCCGACGGCATCATGGTCGCCCGCGGCGATCTCGGCATTGAGATTCCGCTCGAACAAGTTCCGCTGGTGCAAAAAGCGATCATCGCCAAATGCAATCGCGCGAGCAAGCCCGTCGTCACCGCAACGCAGATGTTGGAATCGATGACCTTCAATTCCAAGCCGACGCGCGCCGAAGTGACCGACGTCGCCAACGCGATCCTCGACGGCACCGACGCGGTCATGCTGTCCGGCGAGACCGCGCGCGGGCAGTATCCGACCGAGGCCGTCCGCACGATGGCCGAAATCGCGCGCGAGGTCGAGAAAAATTACCCGCACGCCATGCTGCGCGACCGGCGCCTCGCCGGCGTGAGTCCGACGATTGCGACCTCGATCGCCGAAGCGGCAACGCGCGCGAGCGACGAGCTCTTCATTCCCTTCATCGTCACCGGCACGACGACGGGAAATACCGCGCATCACATCGCGGCCTTTCGCCCTCGCGCGCGCATCATCGCGCTCACCCCCACGCCCGAAGTGGCGCGGCGACTCTCGCTCGTGTGGGGAACCGAGTCGCTGCTCATCGACCGCTATTCGTCGATCGACGTTCTGCTCTACATGACCGAGCAGCGGATGACGCAGGCGGGACTAGTGCGTTCGAAGGACCTCATCGCGTTTACCACCGGAATGCCGGTGGGCGCCGGCGGCACCAATCTCTTGAAGATACACGAGATACCGTGATTCGATGTCGCGCACGAGTTCGCGAATCAAGCGCAGGAGCGTAGCGCGCGCGATGTGACGCCCGGCAAACCGGTCGAACAATCGCCCGGCCCTTCCAAGCGGGGGATCGTACGTTCCGGTGATGCGAATGTAACTTTCGCGGTAGTGCGGACGAACCGTAATTGTCCCGGCGAACGACGGAAACGTCGGATGGTCCGGCGTCCAATAGATCGCGATCGCGTCGTGACGGCGCGACTCGTCGGTGAGATCGTCGACGACCGCCCACCCCAAGCGGACGTGCTCGCGTATCGCGCGGGTGACCGAAACGGTCATATCTTTCTTCTCGCGCAACGACCGTCCGAGCATTTCCGTCGCAACCGAGAAGGGGCAACGCGCGAGCATGGTCGCGTGGATGACGTGCTTGCTCATCTCACGCGCGGCGCTCAAAGCGTCCGCTCTTGTGCTCGAGCGTGATGCGGTAGACGGTCGCCGTCGAGGTTTCCTGACGTGGATGGGCCGATGCGCCCGGCGGACCGGCGAGTGCCGGCGCAAGCGACTCGACGAGCATGTGCATCGCGTCCCGGGCGCGCTCTCCGTAGAGTTCTTCGAACGTTCCCCAGGCGATCACGCTGCGCCAGTTCGCCAAGTCGTCCATATGGTCGACTTCGAAGCACACGTGCGGGTTCTCGCGCATCATGTGCAGCTTCATGCCCTCTTGCGTGTGCGCGTAAATCGCTTTGCCGTCGTATACGTACGTGATCGGCACGACATACGTGCGCCCGAATGCATGGCAGCCAATACGGCCGATCACATTCGCGCGCAACACCTCGTCGGTTTCCCGGTCGCTCAACTCACCCAGCACGATGCATCTCCATGCTACGAGCATACGCCGCGATCTGGAAGGCATTGCGAAGGTGTCGTGAAGCTGAAGGTTATTTGCCCTTTCGCTTGCGGAGAAGCGTTAGCGGCGTAGCGGCCTCGTCGACCCGTAACTGCTCCATCGTGCACTGGCGTGGAGCCTTATCGGGTCGAAAGCGCAACAGCTTCGTTCCGTGCCGAAAGCGGTTTGCGGTGACGTGATCGTACTGCACTTCGACGACGAGCTTCGGATCGAGAGGCACCCACGGTTCTTCACTCTGCCGCCAACGGCTTGGTCCTCCCGGCGCGCTTCCCGTAAATCCGGGCGGCTTTTCGAGCTGACGCAACTGCTTGAGCAGCGGACTGCGGTCGCGCGTTTTGAAGCCCGATGTAAAGCCGACGTGATTGAGTTTGCCGAACTCGTCGTAGAGGCCCAGAAGCAACGATCCGACGCCGTCTTTTTCTTTATTGAGGCGGTACCCGCCGACAACGCAGTCCGCCGTCCGCATATGTTTGATCTTCACCGCCGCCGCTCGCGTGCCGCTTGCATACGGAAGATCGCGGCGTTTGGCAACAACGCCGTCGAGCGCGTTTCCCACATGCGCAAACCACCCATCGACGACGCCTCGTTCGCGCGTCGCCGGCGAGAGCGCCGGATTACCGCCCTTGAAGTAGCGCTCGGCAAACGTTTCCAGCGCAGCGCGGCGCTCGTCGAGCGTCTTTCCGGTCAAATCCTCGCCGCGTTCGTTGACCAGGAGATCGAAGACGACCAATCGCGCCGGCGTCTCGCGCGCAAGTCGTTCGACCCGGCTCGCCGCGGGATGAATGCGTGCTAACAGTGCATCGAACGAAAGCTCGTCGCCGATTTCCACCATCAGCTCGCCGTCGAGAACGAATTTGCGCGGTGCAAGCGCCGCAAGCCGCTCGACGACCTCCGGAAAGTATCGCGCGAGCGGCTGGCCCGACTTCGATTGAATCTCGATCTCGTCGCCGTCCCGGAAGACCAGCGCGCGAAACCCATCCCACTTCGGTTCGTACTCCCACTGCGGCCCGTCGGGAACCCGGTCGACTTGCGTCATCTCCATCGGTTCATACGGCGGGGCGATCGGGAGGTTCAACGCGGGCTCCTTGCCGTTACTGACATCCGTTGCCGGGCGTCGTGAGCACGTACGCATCGTGCGCCGCGACCGTAATCGGATTCGAGATCGGACGCCCTTCGATATCGGCGTAGGTATGGTTCGACGGTAAGGATGCGCTCGCCGTGGCGCCGCTGACGTTCGCGATGACCAATCCGCTTTGGAAGCGCCGGTCGTAGATTCCGTTGCTTCCGCCTTCCATGGCCGCGCACGGCGCGCCCAGTTGCGTTTGATACTCGTTGTGGTACTGCTCGGCGCCGTACCCGTATCCGGCACCGTTGTTGCCGACGAGGAACATATCGGCGTTGCCTTCGTTGGCCATCATGTAGGTTGCGATCGCGTACTCGATCTCGCTCGGCGTGAAACTGGTCGTCTCGTGATAGTACTTCTGAACGAGACCGATGCCCACGCCCTGGCGCTCGACCCACTCCACGTAATTGTACGTCGAGTTGAAGAACCCGACCGAGCCGTAGTTCCCGTAATCGGTGAAGCCGGCTTCGTCGAGCGTGACGTCCACGTTCCGCATGAGCGTTTGCTCGTTCGGATCCGTGGTGCTCCCCGCCGGATGATTCACGACGATCTTCAATCCGTTCGAGAACGCCGCTTGTTTGGCAGCGGAGACCCAATTAAGAATGTCCTGCGTCCACGTGGGATCGCTCGGGCTCGAGTAGATCTTGGTGAACGTTCCGTCGCTGTTCCACGTGCCGCAGCCATACTCGCCCGAAACGACCGATTGACCGAGTTTCGGATTGCCGCCGAGCATCATATCGTGGAAGATCACTTCGTCGAGCGCGAGCGCGTTGTAGCTGTTCGATTGCGCGAACGGAATGAGCGTTCCAAGTTGATACTGCACGACTTGCGGGTTGTGAATGTTAAGCGGAACGTCGGCGAAGCCGTCACCGGGCGTGTACGCGTAGTCGTGCGTCGGGTTTCCGTTGGAATCGCACGCATAGAGAATCCAGTCCGGATGGTTCTGTTGCCACCAGCTCAAGTCGTGGCCCGAGACCAGAATGTTGTCTTCTTCGATGATGTAATAGCGCGAAACGAGCGCTTGCGAATTTCCGCTTCGCCACGCCGGCGTGTCGGCCGGCGCGCCGCTCGGGCTGCCGTTGAACGATCCCCACACCCAGTCGTAGCGCGTCGCATCGGCGCTCACTTGCGACGGCGACATCTGCGTTCCGTCGGACGGAAAGTAATCGAAAATTTGATTGAGCGCGATACGGCCGTACGTACTACGCAGCGCTGAGGGCGGATCGGCCGGATAGAGCGTCGGAACCGGCGTCGGAGCCGCGGTCGGCGTCGGGGCGACGGTCGGAACCGGCGTCGGAGCGATCGTCGGGGCGGGTGTCGGCGTCGGCGCATGCGTCGGCGCAATCGTCGGCGCAGGCGTCGGCGTACGTACCGGTGATGCCGTCGGCGTCGGCGCCGGAGTCGGCGTACGCACGGGTGTTGCCGTCGGCAGCGGCGTGGGCGTGGCACCGATCGGCGTCGGTGTAGGACTCGGTTTCGGGGTCGGTGTTGCGCCGACGGGTGTCGGAGTCGCGCTGGGTTTCGGGCTCGGTGTTGCACCCACCGGCGTGGGCGTGGGCGTCGGCGTCGGGGGCGGCGGTGTCGGCGAGCCGGGCGAACCGCTCGGAACCACCGTCGGCGGAACGACGACGGGCGCGCCATTGCTGCCTCCGCCTCCGCCTCCTCCGCATGCACTGAGCAGAAGCGAGAGCAGGGCGAATACCGCAGGCAAGCGCGATTTCATGTGATGGGTACCTGAGCTCCGATGGTGCGAAGTTTTTCGCTGCTCAACGTACCACCGCGGGCGGGGTTGTTTAGACTGCTATCTAGGAACCAGGCATAGGGTAATACGTCCTAACGCCGGAGGTTTAGATGCTGCTCGCTTAGATTTGTGGAAGTCGATGACGTCCGCGTTTGGCGGCGAGCGGTTTCCAAAGATCGCCGACGCGCTCGATCCGCTCGATCATGTTGTCGATGCGAAATTCTTCGATCGATATGCCGGCTTCGACTTCGTCCCACGTGACCGGTGCGGAAACCGTTGCACGCGCCGTCGGCCGGACGGAATACACCGACGCAAGCGTCGCTCCCCAACGATTCTGATTGTAGTCGACGAGCACGCGGCCGGGCGGCCGCTTGTCCTTGCGGTATTCCGACGTCATCAGTTCCGGTTCGTGACGCGCGAGCGCGACCGAAAACTCCTTTGCAAAGCGCCAAACGTCCTTTTGCACCGGTCCGCGTACGATCGGAACGTAGACGTGAATCCCTTTCGATCCCGACGTCTTGGCGTAGCTGCGCAATCCAAGCGCGTTCAATCCGTCGCGTACGAGCAACGCAACTTCACGCACCCGGTCGAAAGGCGCACTGCCGGGGTCGAGATCGAAGTGCAGATAATCGGGACGATCGACGTCGTCGCACGTTGCATACCACTGATTGAGGTCGATGCAACCCAGATTGACGATCCAGAGGAGCGACGCAAGGTCGTTCGCCATCGGAAAATCGATGACGTTTCCGGAGCCGTGCACGATGCGGCACGTTTCGAGCCACTCCGGATGCGGCGAGGGCGTCCGCTTCATAAAGAAAAAATCGCCCTCGGCACCGTTGGGATACCGTTTCATCACCATTGCGCGATGGACGAGATGCGGAAGCACGTACGGAGCGACGTCCGCGTAGTATTGCAGTAGATCGCGCTTGGTTGCACCGATATGCGGAAAGAAGAGCTTCTTGAGGTTCGTGAGCGCGACGTCTTTGCCCGCGGCGCGGACGGTCAGCGCTTCGCCCTGCGCCGGAATCTTCACGTCGCGGATTTGAGCAGCGCGCGCGCGTGTTCGAGGGCCGCCGCGTGCGATTGCCCGGAGAGCATCCGGGCGAGCTCTGCCGTCCGTTCGTCTTCGCCCGCAATCTCACGAACGGAAATCGTCGTCGATCCGCGTGCCTCGTGCTTTTCGAGCACGTAATGGCGTTGCGCCCAGGTAGCGAGTTGCGCGAGATGCGTCACGCATACGACTTGCCCATTTTTCGACAATCGCCCCAGTCGCGCGCCGACGGCCGTCGCCGTCGCTCCGCCAATTCCGGCGTCGATCTCGTCGAAAATCATCGCGATCTGTTCGACGCCCGATGCGAGCGCCACGACGAGCGCGAGCAGCACCCGGGACAGCTCGCCGCCTGAAGCGACGCGCGCAAGCGGACGCAGATCCTCGCCTGCATTTGCGGCAAACAGAAACTCCGCGCTCTGCGCGCCGAGAGCGCCGACGGGCTCGATCGGAGAAAACGACACCTCAAAGCGCGCCGATCCAAGCGCCAGCTCTTTAAATTCAGCTACGACCGCGCGGCTCAAGCGTTTTGCCGCGGTCTCTCGATGCTTGGTCAACGCGGCGGCCGCGACAAGAACCTCGCGATGCGTCCGCTCCACGTCGCGGGCGAGCGTCGCGATGCGCTCGTCCTTCCCTTCGAATGCTGCGACGATCGCTTTCGCGCGCTCCTCATACGCGAGCAGCGCATCGATCGTCGGTCCATATCGCCGCTTTGCGCGATCGAGCGCTTCAAGCCGCTCGTTTATGTGCTCGAGTTCCCCCGGTTCGAATTCCGTGTCGTCGAGCGCACGGGCGATCCGCGTAGCAAGATCGTGCACTTCGCTTTGCATCGCGCGGGCGTGATCGCTCATCTCCTGCAACTCGCCGCTCATCTCTACGACGCTTTGCAGTGCGCTCGCGGCAAGTCCGAGCGCCGAACCGGCGCTCGCGTCGTCGGCGCCGAGCGCATCGTGCGCGGTTCGCAGCGCGGCAGCGATGCGTTCGACGTTGTCGAGATAGCGGCGACGCTCGGTTAGGCGTTCGTCTTCGCCGGCCTGCGGCGCGAGCGCTGCCAATTCATCGAGCGCATGACGTGCGTCTTCGTATTCGGCTTGCGCGCGTTGCTCGTTACCGGCGGCGCGCGCCAGTTCTCGATTCGCGGCGCTCCAGCGATCGAACGTCTCACGCATGTCCGTGCGCGCTCGTTCGAGCTCTTGACCGCCGAACCGATCGAGAATCTCGAGCTGATAGGCCGGTAAAAGCAGGCGCTGCGCTTCGTGCTGCCCGACGAGCTCGGCCAGAAACGGCGCGATCTCACGGACGTAGCTTGCGGTTGCCGCACGCCCATTGACCCGTACGCTCGACTTCCCCGCCTCCGTGATCTCACGCACCACGCTTGCCTCTTCTCCCGGGTCCACGTCGAAGCCGTCAGCGCAGAGGCGCTCGCGCAACGGCTCGTCGGGTTCGAAGGTCAACGTCAGGACCGCACGCGAGGCGCCGCGTTTGACGTTGTCCGCGCTCGCGCGGGCGCCTAAAACGCACGCGATCGCTCCCAGTACCATCGTTTTTCCGGAACCGGTCTCGCCCGTGAAGATCGTGGCGCCGTCCGCGAACTCGATCGTAGCGGATGGCACGAGCCCGTAATCTTTGATCTCGAGTCGTCGAAGCATCGGCGAAATGGTCGTTACCGCGACGAGTCCTTGATGGAAACACCCCAGCGCAACTTTTCCTTGAGGCGTTCGAAAAAGCGCAGGGGCGACAGCCGGGCGAAGCGCACCGTTTTGGGATGGCGACGGACGTTGACGACGGTGTTCGGTCCGATCTCCGCGAGCACGTCACCGTCGCACTCCAAATGCGCGTGCGCGATCTCGGAATCGCACGAGATCTGGATCTCCGACATGCCCGGAACGATGAGCGGCCGCGAAAACAGCGTGTGCGGCAACAGCGGCACGATCCCGAATGCGTCGACGCGCGGCGAGATGATCGAGCCGCCGGCCGATAAAAAGTACGCCGTCGATCCGGTCGGCGTTGCGACACAGACGCCGTCGGCCGGGATATCGACGATATGCTCGCCGTTGAGACTCAACCCAAACGGGACGATTCGCGAAACGTCTCCTTTACGAACGACGACGTCGTTGAGTGCAAAGAACGACCGTCCCGCGTACTCGGCAAGCAGCGCGGTTCGCTCTTCGACGATCAACCCGCCGTCAACGAGTTCCGGTAACTTCTCAATTCGGGGATCGCCGTAGTCGAGCTCGGTCAAAAAGCCCAAACGTCCGGTATTGATCCCAAGGAGCGGACAATCGCATTCGGTTGCGACGCGCGCCGCGCGCAAGAGCGTGCCGTCGCCGCCGATCGTTACGAAGAGCGATGCGGTATTTGCGCTCGTTCCGATCGTCGCGAGATGGTCGATCTCCGGTTGACCCTTCCACGTTGCGATCGCATACCCGTGATCGCGAAACGCAGCCGCGACCGTCGCTGCCAGCGCACGCGCGGTCTCGCGGGTCGAGTCGACGTAGAGGGTGATGACCTTTCGATCGAGCGCGAGACTCATGACGTCGCGCCTTCGCCGACAACCGCGTCGATCCGCTCGTCGCCGACCGGGTTGCCCTCGAGCTTGAGCTCGGCGAGGAATTCCCGATTGCCCGCGGGCCCCAGGAGCGGCGATGCATCCAGCGCGACGATCGCAAGGCCCAGATCGGCTGCCGCGTCCCGCACTTCGCGCAGGATGGCACGATGCACGGCGGGATCGCGCACGACGCCGCCCGTTCCCAAGCGTTCGCGCCCAGCCTCGAATTGCGGTTTGACGAGCGCCACGATGGAACCATGCGAGCGAAGATACGCGCGCGCTCGCGCAAGGATCGTCCGCAGCGAAATGAAGGACGTATCGATAACGACGAGATCGAAACCGCCGGGAAATGCATCATCTGCCAGATTGCGAAAATTCGTGCGTTCGATCACGGTCACGCGCGGGTCGTTGCGCAAGCGCCAGTCCAACTGGCCGTACCCGACGTCGACCGCGGTGACGTGACGCGCCCCGCGCTGCAGCAAGCAGTCCGTAAAACCGCCGGTAGAGGCACCGACGTCGAGCGCTTCGCGATCGCGCGCATCGATACGAAACGCTTCGAGTGCATGATCGAGCTTTTCGCCTCCGCGGCTTACAAAACGGCGGGGTTGGTCGACGTCGATCTGCGCATCCTCGCGGACGTTCTGCCCCGCTTTGATCGCGGGCGCGCCGTTGACGCGAACGCGACCCTCCATGATCAGACTGCGCGCCTGCGAACGCGAAACGCCGGTACGCGCCGCGACCGCTTCATCCAATCTCGTCATACGAGCAGCCGGCCGTTACGCGTGCGGAGCCTCGTTCATCGCGCGGTCGACCTGCTCTTGGGCGCTCTTGAGCATCGCCTCGCATTCGCGCGCGAGCGTCTTGCCCTCTTTGAACAACGCGATCGCTTCGTCGAGCTCGACGCGGCCGCTCTCGAGCTTTTTGACGATCTCATCGATCCGTTCGAGCTTCGCTTCGAACGACTTCTCCACGCCGTTACTCATCGTGTACCGCTTCGACGCGCGCATCGACCGTTCCGTGCCCCAGGCGAGCGACGATGGTGTCGCCGGGAGTAAGCTGCGAGGCTTCGCGGACGACGGCGCCGTCACGGACGATCATCGCGTAGCCGCGGCCCAGCGGCGCATGCGGGTCGAGCGCATCCAAGCGGGTCGCCGCGACCTGGAGATCGTGCTGCGAGCGCGCGAACAGACGGGCCCAGGCGGGGTCCAGACGTGCGATCGACGCGTCGGCGCGCGCTCGTGCTTGCATCACGCGCGGCGGAAAACGGTCGAGCATGGCCTGCTGCCGCATGAAGCGTTCCCGCAGGCGTTGCACGCGCGCGGTCGGGTTCTGCGCGTTGAGTCGACGCTCGAGCGCGACGAAGGCCCGTTCATCGCGGCTTGCGCGGGCGCGCACGCAGCCCTCTAACGTTGCCGATTTCAAGGCGAGGCTTTGCGACTTCGTCCCGAGCGCATTGACAACCGCGCGGCCCAAATCTCGCTTTGCCCGTCCGATGCGCTCGCGAATGTCGACCCATGCCTGCGCGATCGCTTCCGCCGCTTTTGAGGGTGTCCCGTACACTGCGTCGGCCACGTCGTCGGCGAGATGATGATCTTCCTGATGACCGATGGCGGTGATGACCGGATGACGCGAACGGACGATCGCGCGAACGACCGTCTCTTCGTTGAAGGTGAAGAGATCTTCATAGGAGCCGCCGCCGCGGGTGAGCACGATTGCATCGACGTCCATCCGCTCCGCGCGATCGAAGGCGTCGCGAATGTCGATCTCCGCGCCGGCGCCTTGCACGCGCGTCTTGAGAAACTCGATTCGCACGAACGGCGCTTTCGAGCGCATCGTCGAGAGAAAGTCTTCCGACGCTTTACTGCCCGGCGCCGAAATCAATGCAACGCTGCGAACGAATGCGGGGACGGGGCGCTTGCGCGCGGGTTCGAAGAGGCCTTCGGCACGAAACTGCTCTTTGAGGGCTTCAAATTTAGCGAAAAGCTCGCCGATGCCGGTCAACTGCACGGTATCGACGATCATCTGATACGCGCTGTAGTCGCCACGCAGTTTGATCGTGCCGAAGGCGATGACCGCCGTTCCGTTCGCGATCGCGGGAAGTGCACGGACGTTGCTTTGCCATACGATGCAGTTGAGCACGGCGCCGCGATCCTTGAGCGCAAACGTCATGTGACCGCCGGTCGTCTCTTTGAGGCCGGAGATTTCGCCGCTGATCGCAGCGCCCAAGAAGGCGCTCTGGTTCGCGAACCACTTCGCAAGGCCGTTCGTGAACTCGCTGACGGTGCGAACCGTCACGCCCGGCGGAATCGCGCTCATCGGCGACGATGAGGCGGCTGCGTCGTCGCGGTCGGCTTGGCTTTGGGTGCCGTACTCGACTCGCCCAACGGTTGAAACTTCGCGCCGTCCCCGGTGCTCGATTCCGGCGGCGCGGTGTCCGCGGGCTGTACGCTATCCGCAGGGACCGGTGTCTCGGGCGGCAACGTCGCCGGCAGCGGCGAGATCGACGGCAGCGCGGTCGTCGCGGGCAACGGCGTCGATACGGTTGCCGCTTGCGCGGCATATCCCGAACCGCATCCGCTTATCGGTTGCGTTCCGTTCAGATAGTAGTCGTATCCGCCCGAGCACGACGCAACTTTGACGACTTCGCCTTGCGGGAACGGGAAGTCGTGCTTTGCGACCTTCGCGAGCGCGCCTTTCATGAACCGCGCCCAAATTCGCGCCGGAATGTTGCCGCCGTAGGACTCGTTCATGCGCGAATAGTTGTCGTTGCCGACCCATACGGCCGCAACCAGGTCCGGCGTGTATCCGACGAACCACGCGTCGCGGAAATCAGAAGTCGTGCCCGTCTTGCCGGCGGCGGGCCGCCCGATGATCGCATTGGGGTACCCGGTCCCGTGTTTGATCACGTCTTCGAGCATCGAGGTCATCAGGTACGCGGTTCCGGCGCTCACGACTTCGGTTGCTTGCGGATACTGATTATCGAGAATGTTGTTGCCCAGCGAGTCGCGCACGAGCCGGATCGCCGAGGGATCGATATGCACGCCTTGATTTGCGAGCGTCGAATAGCCGCTGGCTTGATCGAGCGGCGTCACCACCGACGAGCCGAGCGCCAACGAGAGATTTGCCTCGAGCGGCGACGTGACGCCCATGCGGTGGGCGTACTCGATCACTTTGTCGATGCCGATCTTCTCCGCCAGCCGAACCGCCGCGATGTTGCGCGACTGGGCGAGCGCCGTTCGCAACGTGATCGCTCCCATATAGCTGTTGTCGTCGTCCTTGGGATACCACGTCGTCCCGTCGCCCATCGGATAGCCGATCGGCGTATCTTCGATGATCGAGTTAGGCGGCATTCCGGAATCGATCGCCGCGGTATAGACGTATGCTTTGAAGGACGAACCGGGTTGCCGGTGCGCTTGCCAGGCACGATTGAACTGATTGTCCAGCGAGAAGTGCCTGCCGCCGACCATCGCGACGATTTCTCCCGTCGACGGCCGTATCGCAACGAGGGCCGCTTCGTGCGCGTTGATGCCTTCGGCCGACGCCGCATTCATACCCCAGTCGACCGCCTGTTGCGCGATCTTCTGCATGTTGACGTCGAGCGCCGTGTAGACTTGCAGGCCACCTTCCTCGACGGCTCGTTTGCCGAAGTCCTTTTCCAATTGCGCGAGCACGTACGTCGTATAGTACGGGTAGAGATAGCCTTGCAGACCGACGGCGCGTTCGTGCGTGAGGCCGACGGATGCGGTTCGAGCGGCGACCGCTTGCGCATGCGTGATGAACCCGCTGTCGACCATGCGGTCGAGCACGTGCGATTGACGATCTTTCGCAAGTTGCAGATTGGCAAACGGCGAGTAGTCCGAAGGCGCGGCAATGACGCCGGCAAGCATCGCGGCCTGCGGTAACGTCAGGTTCTCGACGCGCTCGCCAAAATAGGTGTGCGCGGCGGCATCGACGCCGTACGCGCCCGCTCCAAGATACACCATGTTGAGATACCGTTCGAGGATCTCGTCTTTGGTGTAGTAGCGCTCGATCTCCATTGCAAGCAGCGCTTCTTGGATTTTGCGCGAGATCGAAACCTGATCGTTGAGAAAGAGCTTTCGCGCGAGCTGCTGCGTGATCGTCGAGGCGCCCTGAAATTCCTGATGCGTCAGGTCGGCGATCGCCGCGCGTAAAATGCCGCCGAAATCGACGCCATGATGCGTGTAAAAGTTGTGATCTTCGTTAGCGATCACCGCATGCTGCATGACCAGGGGAATGCGCGAGAGCGGCACCCACACGCGGTTCTCTTTGTACACGGACGCCAATTGCGTGCCGTCGCGCGCGAAGATGCGCGTCGAGCTGGCGGGCTGATAGTCGGCCATCCGGCTGATGTCGGGAAGGTTGCGCGAATAGGCCGCCACGATGCCGGCCACCGTGCCCGCGACGAAGAGCACGATGAGCAATAGCGCGACAAGCGTCCCGCGCAGCCATCGGGGCATGGCGCCGCGCGGCTTCTTCTTACGAGTTGGTCGTCTGTTTCGCGACTGCATTGAGGACGCCGTTGACGAACCGGTTGGATTCTTCGGTCGAGAATTTCTTGGCTAACTCCACCGCTTCGTTGATGACGACCGCGTGGGGAGTTTCGGGGTGGCACTGGAGCTCGTAGGTTCCCATCTCGAGAAGCAAACGATCGATCGTCGGCAAACGTTCGAGGGTCCACCCTTCGAGCAGCGGTTCGACCGCGCGATCTGCCTGCGAGGCGTAATCGAGCGTTCCTAAGACGAGATCGCGAACGAACGTCCGATGCTCGGTGTCGGCGCGGTCGCCGACGACTTCGGTGAGGGCGTCGCCGGGTTCCCGATGACCTACACAGATCGAATAGAGCGCTTGGAGCGCCTGCTCCCGCCCCTGGCGTCGAGAAGCCATGCTTAGGAAGCGGCCTCCGCGACGAGCATTTCGGGAAGGAATGAGATGTCGTAGGTGCCGGCGCGGAACTGCGGCGTTGCCAGAATATCCAGGCACATCTGAATCGTGGTATTGACGCCTTCCACAACAGTTTCACGCAGCGCGCGTTCCATACGCGCAATCGCGGCCTCGCGCGAGGCGCCGAACGCGACGATCTTCGCGATCATCGAATCGTAGTACGGCGGCACCATCGCTCCCGAATAGACGTGCGTGTCGACGCGTACGCCTGGTCCGCCCGGGAACACGACGCGTGACAGCGTCCCGGCCTGCGGCGCAAAATTGTTGCGCGCGTCTTCGGCATTGATGCGACATTCGATCGCGTGTCCGCGCAACTGCAAATCCTTCTGCTCGTATCCAAGCGGCTCGCCGGCGGCAACGCGGATCTGCTCCTTGACGAGATCGACGCTGTAGACCATCTCCGTCACCGGATGCTCCACTTGAATGCGCGTGTTCATCTCCATGAAGTACACGCTATCGCCGCTGACCAAGAACTCGAGCGTACCGGCATTCGTGTACCCGACGTGCTTGCACGCCTTGACCGCCATGTCGAGGAGCGATTTTCGCGTGGCTTCGGAGAGATGCGGCGCGGGAGATTCCTCGATGAGCTTTTGATGCGACGGTTTTTGTACCGAACAGTCGCGCTCGCCTAGGCTGACCACGTTTCCGAAACCATCGCCCAATACTTGCACTTCGATGTGGCGGGGATTGAGAATCAGCTTTTCCATGTAGACGCGGCCGTCTTTGAAGCTCGCTTCGGCTTCGGCCGTTGCGCTTGCGTACGCGCGTTCCATCTCAGCCGGGCTCTCGACGACACGCATACCCTTGCCGCCGCCGCCGGCGGTCGCCTTGAGCAGCACCGGAAAACCGATCTTCTCCGCCGCCGCTTTGGCATCTTCGACCGTATCCAGGATGTCGGTTCCGGGAGTCGTCGCGACGCCGGCTTCCTTCATTACGCGCTTGGCCGTCGCTTTATCGCCCATCGCCGAGATCACCGACGGCGTCGGACCGATAAACGTGAGCCCGTGATCCGCGCAGATCTCCGCAAAGCGCGCGTTCTCCGCGAGAAATCCGTAGCCGGGATGGATCGCATCGCAACCGGTGACGAGCGCGGTCGAGATGATGTTCGGGATGTTGAGGTACGAGCGCGGCACGGGGCCGGGCCCGACGCAAAATGCTTCGTCGGCCATCCGAACGTGCAACGACTCGCGATCCGCCTCTGAGAAGATGGCGACGGTGCGCACGCCGAGCTCGTGGCAGGCGCGATTGATTCGCAATGCGATCTCGCCGCGATTGGCGATCAAAACCTTGTTAAAAATGGTGGGCTCCCTCTAACCGCGATCGAGCTCGAAGAGCACTTGTCCGTATTCCACCGCGTCACCATCGGCGGCCGGGATCGAGACGATCCGTCCGGCGCCGCGGCTGCGAACCGGGTTGCGAATACCCAGCGCTTCGACGTACGCCAGTTCGCGATCGCCCTCGAGCAGATCTCCGGGCGACGGCGCGGGACGGCTCAAATGAAAGATGCCGACGAGATCGGCTTTGATCGCATCGAGCCGGACCGGCACGTCTTCGGCGACCGCCAAATCGGACGGCAGCGGCGGGACGAGATCCGGATGTAACCGGCGGCGCCCGAGCTCGATCGTTTCGGTCTCGCGCTCGATTCGGACACGAAGCAGGTCGGTACCGACGAAGTAATCGGCCAGCCTGCGAACGCGCGCGGCCAGCGGTGGCGTGGGTTTCTCCTCGGACATGAGCGCTCCCGATTCTCCGCCGGCATCCGCTTTACCGCCAATGGCCCGCACACCGCGGTCCGTCGCGGCAACGGATGGTTTCGGCCGATCCGGCCGATATATAGAAGCGATGGCCACCTTGGTCTTATATCCGCACGACCTCGATTTAGGGGAGCTACCGCTCCTGCTCGGCAACGTGGGCGTCTCCGTCCACGCCGTGGACTTCAGCCGCCTCCGGGAGCGCGGAGGCCTCAAGACCCTCGGGGCACCGCCGGCGACCGCGATCGTCGTCCTGCCGCCGCAGCATTCGGCGCTGGCGTGGATCGCCGACGATCCGGAAGTCGTCGCGATCATGCATCCGCCGGTGACCGGTGCATCGTTGCTTGCCGCGCTTCGGACGGCCGCCAAAGTCGAGTCGGCGCGAACGATGACCCGAACCGCCAAAGAGGGCGAAGAGCTGCTCGAGATCGGGCGCAGGCTTTCGTCCGAGCGCGACCTTCCCACGCTGCAGCGCATGATCGTGCGCAAAGCACGCGAGTTGACCTACTCGGACGCCGGCAGCCTCTTTGTCATCGAAGAGCACGACGGACAGAAGCGGCTGCGCTTCGCGGTCGCGCAAACCGGACCGGCCGACGACGGCGTCTTGATGGACGCACTGCTGCCGCTGGCGACGACCTCGATTGCGGGCTACGTTGCCGTCACCGGCGAGTCGCTGCGCATCGACGATGCATATGCGATTCCCGAATCCGCGCCGTTTCGCTTCAACCGCGCGTTCGACGACAAGAACAACTATCGAACCAAATCGATCCTCTGCGTTCCGATGCGCAACCTCCAGGGCAACGTCATCGGCGCGATTCAACTGATCAATCACAAGCCGAGCTTCACGGTCGAACTCGAGTCGCCGCAGCATACCGAGGAGGTGGTGCGTTCGTACGATCAGCACGACGAACGGCTGCTGACGGCGCTGGCCTCGCAAGCCGCCGTCGCGATGGAAAACGCGCGCTTGGTCGATGCGATTCAGAACCTGTTCGAACGGTTCGTGCACGCGTCGGTCAAGGCGATCGAAGTTCGCGACAAGTCGACGCAAGGCCACTCCGAACGCGTCGCCTCGCTGACGGTCGCGCAAGCTGAGGCAATTAACCAAATCGAGTCGGGTCCTCTCGCCGGTTTACATTTTACCGTCGAGCAGATCCGCGAAGTGCGCTACGCCTCGCTGCTCCACGATTTCGGGAAAGTTGCCGTTCCGGAATACATCTTTGCCAAGGCGAAGAAACTCCCCGACGGCCGTCTCGACACGATTCGCCTGCGCTTCTTACTCGCGATGGAACAGGCGCGGACGCCCGAAGACCGCGAGATGATTCGCGAGTTGCTCGCGAAGATTGAGAACGCGAACGAGCCCAACGTCGTCTCGGACGCTGCCGACGAAACGCTCTTGCGCGCGCAAGACCTGCGCTATCGCGACACCGACGGTCCGCGGCCGCTCATGGAACCGATGGAATTCGATTACTTGAGCATCCCGCGCGGCTCGCTGTCGGACGACGAGCGCAACCGCATGCAGGAGCACGTCACGCAGTCGTTTCTCTTCCTGCGTGAAATTCCGTGGCAAGAGACGCCATGGCGCGACGTAGCGGATCTCGCATACGGACATCACGAGCATCTCGACGGCACCGGCTATCCGCGCAAACTCAAAGGTGAGGCGATCAAACCGCAAGTCCGCATGATGACGATCAGCGACGTCTTCGATGCTCTCACGGCCTCGGATCGCCCATACAAGAAAGGCATGCCGGTCGAACGCGCGCTCGACATTCTAACCAAGGAGTTCGCGCAGCGCGGAAAGATCGATCCGCTGCTCCTCGACGTCTTCATTCAAAAGCGCCTCTACGATGTGACGCACGGCGAAGACCTCAACCCGCTCATCAAACACGTTTCGTAAACACCGCCGCACCGGGTTTGTAGGCGCTCAGATCAGTTCGAAGGACGCGAGACGCTTTGCGGCTCGGTCGTCAAAGGTTACGGTCGTCGTGCAGCCAGCCCGCTGATTACGCGCTGCTACGAGCGCGTCGGCAAAGTCCGCGCCGTGGTCGAGCGCCTCGAGCGCGATGCGAACGTCGTCTGCGTGTTCCACCGTGACGTTGTTTGCATTCAGAAGCTCTCGAATCGCCGCCCCGATCTTCGGTCGCGGAACCTTATAGACGCGGTCGAGGGCCCAGAAGGTCTCGGCGATCACGAGCAGATCGATGAATGCCGGGTCTTGCGCAGACGTGCGTTCATCGAGAACGCGTTGTGCGCGCTCGGCCTGGCCGGGCTCGTCGTCGACGAGAAGCCGGATCACGACGTTGGTATCGAGGCCGATCAGGATCGCCGGCCTTTATCGGTTGCGGCCGCGGCGGCAGCTTGGCTGATCCCCTCGTTGAGTTCTTCCACTGAAATCGGCCGGGGCGGCCGAGGTAAGATGCCGCGAAGATCCTGCAAGCGCTTGATGCGCGGATACATGACCACGTGACCGTCCTCGACGGCGACATCAAGCCGGTCGCCTTCACGCAAGCCCAGCGCCTCCCGGATTTCCTTGGGAAGGGTGAGCTGCCCCTTGGTCGTCAGCGTGGTCGTCGGCATTTCCTTACCTCTTTCATATTCCTTACCTTACGGTAAGGAACGGCAAGCGTCAAGGGATTCGTGTGATCGACGCTCGCTCGGAATCCGGTAGCGCGGCAAGGGCGGGGGCGAACGACTCGTCGAGTTCGGCGAGCGGCGCGAGGACGAAGGCGCGTTCGTGCAGGCGCGGGTGGGGGATTTGCAGATTCGGTTCGTTCACGTTCGCGTCGTCGTAGGTGAGGATGTCGATGTCGATAACGCGCGGGCCCCAGCGCTCACCGGCGGGGTCACGGCCGAGTTCGCGCTCGCGCGTTTTGACGGCGGCGAGCAGATCTGAGGGACTATGTTGCGTTTCGAGTGCGACGATCGCGTTGACGAAATCCGGCTGGTCGCGCTTGCCCCACGGCTTCGTCCGATAGAAGGACGATACCGCAAACACGATGCCGACCCCGCGCAACGCCTCGATGGCACGGCGCAACTGCGCGACGGGCTCGTCGAGATTCGAGCCGATCGAGAGATAGACGTGCGCCACTATCCGGCGCGCTCGCGCGTAATACGCACGAACGGCGTTGCGCCGTCGAGAAGACCCGGCTTGCCGATGGTGACGCTCGCTCGCTGCACGAGCGGATTATCGAGAATTTCGCTTGCGATTTCCGACGCGACTCGCTCGAGCAAAACATAGGAGCGTTCCTCGACGATCCGCATCGCCAGCGCGTAGACGTCGGCATAATTGATCGTGTCGTCGAGTTCGTCGCTCTTACCGGCGTTCGAGAGATCGAGGTCGAGGTCGATCTCCAAGTGGAACGGTTGCTCGCGATCGCGTTCGCCCGGGTTTGCTCCGTGCTTACCGTGCGCGACGATGTTCCGAATGCTTATCCGGTCCATCCGCTCGGCCTCCAATTGCGAACGATCGCATCGGAAACGCTGATGACGTCACGCTGCTGCGCCACGTCGTGCACGCGAACGATGTCGACCCCTGCGGCGATGCCGAGTGCCGTCGTAGCAGCGGTACCGTAAATCCGCTCGTGCGCCTCACGGCCGGTCAGCTTGCCGATCGTCGACTTGCGCGACGTACCGAGCAGCGTCGCATACCCCAGCTCACAGATCCGATGCAATTCGTGCAGCACGCGCAAGTTTTGATTCGGCGTCTTTCCGAAACCGATACCCGGATCGAGCATGACGTGCTCGCGCGGAATGCCGCGCTCCACGCAGCGGCGACCCGCGTCTTCTAAAAACGCGACCACCGCGTCCACCACGTCGCCGTGATACTGCGTATCGGCCTGATTGTGCATCGCGGCAAACGGCATCCGCCGTTCGACGGCAACATCGATCAAGGATGGATGCGCGCCCCAAACGCTGTTGATCATATCGGCGCCTGCGTCGTGCGCCGCACGAGCCACTTCCGGCTTGTAGCTGTCGATGGAAATGACGGCTCCGGGGATCCGTTCGCGAATTCCCGCGATGACGGGCGCGATGCGGGCAATCTCCTGGGCGTCGTCGATACGTTCGTGTCCCGGACGCGTCGATTCGCCCCCGATGTCCAAGATATCCGCGCCCGCCTGCCACTGTCGAACCGCATGCTCGACAGCCTCATCGATGCCGCGGCCATCGCCGGAAAACGAATCAGGCGTCACGTTCACGATCGCCATGAGGTACGTGCACTGACCCCAGGCGAAGGTTTTGCCGCGTACCCGCATTACGCCGCGGCGATCGTCTCCAGCCACCAGCTTCGAACCTCCGCGACGATAAAGGTCGATCCCGTTACCACGATGATTTCGTCCGCATTGGCCATCCGCCGCGCGATCGAAACCGCTTCGAGCGGATCTTGCACGACGCGCCCCCACGATCCGAACGCTTCGGCGACCGCCGCCAGCCGGCTCGGCTTGGCCGCCGTTCGGCCGGGAATTTCGAACGACGTAAAGATAAAGTTCGCCGGAATCGATGCAAAGGTACGGATGATTTCGCGCGCATCTTTGCTCTCGCCGATGGCGACGACGAACGTGAAGTGCCGATCCGGGAAATGCTCCCGCAACGAGCGCACGAGATGATCGGCTTTCTCGGCGTTATGTGCGATGTCGAAGAGCAGGCTCGGGTGTCCGGGATAAAATTCCATCCGGCCGGGAATGGCAAGCGACGCGAAGGCTTGCTCGACGTGCGCGCTCGACGGGCGCATGTGCGACGGCAGCGTCTCGGCGATTCGAATCGAGGTCGCAGCGTTCGAGCGCTGAAATTCACCGAGCACCGGCGTCGAAATCGCGTACCGTGCTTCGGGCGTGGCGATCGTGAAGGACTGGCCGTCGCGCTGCAGCGAGATGTCTTCGATTGCCGTCGTCGCAAGCACGTCGACGACCGGCGCGCCGGTTTCGCCCGCATGCGCCTCAACGACGGCGCGCGCACTCGCATCCTCGATGGATAGAACGAACGGGACCCCGGACTTTGCGATGCCCGCTTTCTCCGCGGCGATCTCCTCGATGGTTTCGCCGAGCACGTCCATGTGATCGAACCCGACCGACGTGATTGCGGACACCAACGGCACGATGACGTTCGTGCCGTCGAGACGCCCACCGAGGCCGACCTCGATCACCGCGACGTCGACGGCTTGTTCCGCAAAATACACGAACGCGAGCGCGAGCAGCGTTTCATAGTAGGTCGGTCGCCCGGCCGTCGCTGCCGTTGCCTCGATGGCGGGCATCATCCGTTCGAGCGTCGCGGCAAACGCTTCTTCCGAAATCGCAAGCCCGTTGATACGCGCCCGCTCCGTCATCGAACGCAGATGCGGCTTCGTGTGCAGTCCGACGCGTTTTCCGGCCGCCTGCAGCATCGCCGCGACCATCATCGACGTCGATCCCTTGCCGCTAGTTCCGCCGATATGCACGGTCGGGTAGCGCGCTTGCGGATTCTCCAGCTCGTTCAAGAACGCTCGCATGCGATCGAGACGGTACGGCATGCGGCGCGAGACCGTCTCGTTGATCGTTCCGACGAGATAATTTTGTGCGGCGGCGTAGTCCACGATCGTCAGCCGTCCGTTACGCGATCGGCAAGAAGTTCGATCGCGTGCGGCAACACCGGCAAGATGACGTCGAGCGATTCCGCGACCGCCTTCGGACTGCCCGGGAGGTTCACGATCAACGTACGATGGCGCACGCCCGCAACGGCACGCGACAACATCGCCGTCTTGACGATCGACACGGACGCGGCGCGAATCGCCTCGGGAATGCCCGGGACTTCGTAGTCGAGAACGGCCGCCGTCGCTTGAGGCGTGCGGTCGCGCGAAGAAAGACCGGTGCCGCCGCTGGTGAGAATAAGCGAAGCCGCACCTGAATCCGCAAGATCGATGAGCTCGGCTTGCAATGCGCCGGGGTCGTCGGGAAGAACGAGTTCGCGCACGATTCGATAGGCCGGTCCAAGGCGCTCGCGCATGACCGGCAGACAGGCGTCGGCGCGCGAACCTTCCGCCGCTCGGTCCGACAGGACGATGAGTGCCGCGTTCATGACGGCGCCGTCCAGTGGCCGCTCTTGCCCCCGCTCTTTTCCAACAGTCGCACGCTCTCGATCACGATGCCCTTATCGATTGCTTTGGTCATATCATAGATGGTCAGTGCCGCGATGCTCGCCGCTACCATCGCTTCCATCTCCACGCCGGTTTGTGCGGTCGTCGAGGCAAACGCTTGCACGACCAACACGTCCTCGCCGGCCCATTCGAAACGAATGTCGACCTTCGCGAGCGGTAGCGGGTGCGCGAGCGGGATCAGCGACGCGGCTTGCTTGGCCGCCATGACGCCCGCGATCTGCGCGGTCACGAGCGCGTCGCCCTTCTCCAGCGTCGCGTCGCGTAACGATGCCGCCGCTCTTCCGGGAAAACGTACGCGCGCCTCGGCGCGAGCGGCGCGCGCGGTCGCAGCTTTTCCGGAAACGTCGACCATGGAAATGCTGCCATCGGCGGCGATATGTGAGGGTTTCTGCACGGCAATATGTAAATCGCGAAAGAGATGACGCTATTCCAGGACACGGGCGGCGATCCTCGGGGCGGGCGCGCCCAGCTAGCCGACGTCCTTTCATGGTATGGCGCGGTCAGCGATGCCGCGATGGGCAACCCCGCGGGCTTTGCCGTACGCAAAGCTTCGCTTGCCGTTGCGCTCTCCGATGTCGCCGAGTGCGACGCGGGCTTGCGCGCCGCCCTGTATTTCGCCGGACTGCTGCACGCGGCCGGTGCAATCGGAAGCGCGGCCTTTCGCAAAGGCGAGAACCTCCCGGAACGACTCGCGCGCATGGAACGGTGGGACGTACCGGCACGCGGCGCACGGTTTTGCGCGTCGCTCGAGGTGCTCCCGAACGATACGAGCGACATGGTGCGCTGGCAATCCGAGTGCTGGGACGGAACCGGCTATCCCGATCAATTACGGTGGCACGGCATTCCTCAGAGCGCGCAGCTGCTCGCCCTCGCCGACTTTTATCTGCGCGCGACCGACCCGGAAGAAGCCTTGGGCGCAATCGGCCTCGAAAGCGGACGCGCATTCGGGCCGGATCACGCGCGTACGTTCATGATGTGGTTCCATCGCAACAACGGTGAAGTGAGCTTGGCCGACGTGCCCGTCGACGCACTCGTCGAATCGAAATCGCCCGTCGAACTGCTCGACCTCATGGCCGACGCGATCGACGAGCACAACGGCGTCGCCGGACGCTGGAGACGCGTCGCAACGCTGGGCGCCGGCGCGGCCGAACTTCTCGGGCTGGGTGCCGCCGAGCGCAACGCCTTCGCCCTCGCCTGCCGTTTTTTCGGTGCCGGCGAGATCGCGCGCCGCGACGATGAAGTGGAGCAGTTCGATCCGCTGGCTCGTCTCGGGATCGACGTGCGCGCCGCCAACGCGGCCGCCGCAGCGGCGTTCGCTGCCGGCCATCCCGCGCTCGCCGACGGAGCCGCCGTCGTGAGCGAGCGATCCGAATGGTTTGACGGGACCGGAAAGCCGAATGGATTGCGAGGCGGAAAGATTCGCCCGGCGTCGGGACTGCTCGCAGCGGCGATCGCCTATGAGAGTCTGGATCGCGCGGAACGAATTGAGGATGCGGCCGGGACGCAGTTCGACCCCGCGGTGGTGCGCGCGTTGATGACGTCGGCAAAGGCACACGCATGATCGAGTTACACGAACGGACCCGCCGCACGTCTCCGTCGCGGCTGCACGAACTCCTCAACGAGTACGAATGTAAGAGCGTCGTCGATCCGTTCATGGGATTGCCGACGCACCTGAACTACCTCAAGCGACACGGCATCGCCGTTCACGGCGGCGACCTGCTCGAATGGTTCGTGCGCGTCGGCGAGGGTCTCGTCGTCAACGACCTGACGTATTTGCGCGACAACGAAGTCGCCGAAATTGTCGAGATGCTGCCGGGCCGCATCTACTCACTCGACCTCTTCAAAGCGTGGGAAGGCGTCTTCTTCAGCGAAGAGCAGTGTGTCTATCTCGGCGTGTGGCACGATAACGTGCGCAATCTCCGCAGCGATCAGCAGACCGGCCTTGCGATCCTCGGACTGTGGCGCGCCTTCTGCTACTGGCTGCAAAAAACGCAAGCTCCCGACGACATGCAAGATCTTCCGCCGAGCGAACTGGCGTGGACGTACATCCGTCAAACCGAACAGTGGGTGACGCCGAACATGCGTCGCAACACGATCCGCCAGGGCGACGTGCTTTCGACGATGGGCGCGCAAACCGCCGACGCGCTCTACCTGTCACCCCCGGCGCGCAATTCATTCCGCAGCGCCGACGCACGCATCTGGATGTGGGAAGCGTGGTGGCAAGGCAATCCGTACTTCACGATCGAGCACGCCTACCGCGACTCACTCCTGGGCGCTCGCGCCGCCGATCCACCCGCATATGCACGCGCGGTCGCGTCGATTCTTTCCGCCGCGGATCCGTATCCGGTCATCATCATGCAAACAACCGAACAACGTTTGCCCGACCTCGAACCGCTGCTGCGCAACGCACGACCCAACGTGCGCGTTCTCGCGCCGCATCCGTACGAGATTTATCTCGTCGCGACGAAGTAGCGCTGGCTTCGCGGGAAGTCGGCGCAAAAAACACGCGCGCGCGATGAGCGGACGCTCGCGATTTTTCCATCCATGGAGATCGCTGCTGCCTTCCTCGCCCCTCTCGCCATCCTGGCTCCGGGGCTCGTTCAGAGCCCGCTCATCGCGCGCGCGTGTTTTTTGCACCGACTTCCGCTACGTTTCGACGAGGTGTTGGCGCAGTGAGCGGACGCTCGCGATTTTTCCATCCGTGGAGATCGCTGCTGCCTTCCTCGCCCCTCTCGCCATCCTGGCTTCGGGGCTCGTTCAGAGCCCGCTCATCGCGCGCGCGTGTTTTTTGCACCGACTTCCGCTACGTTTCGACGAGGTGGTGGCGCGGCTTAGTATTCTTCGTAGAAGTGGACGGCTGGGAGTGACGTCGGGTAGTTGGGACCGACGAGGAACCAGATCACTTCGTGCGAGTAGAGCGGGATAGTGTTCGGGTCGCCGACCCACGGGGTGAGGTCGGATTCGGGGATCGTGGAGTTGGCGTTCCCGCCGCCGCGGTAGGTTTGTCCCGACGTGTAGACTTGCACGTTTCCGCCGAACTGGCCGAACTGACTGTTGCTGACCGTAATTCCCCATACGTCGAACAACGTCTTTAACGTGTACATGGAGTTCATCGGGGGCACGGCGCTAATGCCGCCGTTGGGGTCTTCGATGTGCACGACGCCGGTGCGGTCGTGCGTGTGCGTGTAATAGAAGCACTGCGTCGCGTATTGAGTGTCCTTATCGTTTTGGCTCGCCGGATCGGCCACGCCCACGCCGGTCGGCAGCGCGTATTCGGTGCCGTTGACGTAGAGACCGATGAACACGTGGATGTGGTAGTTGTCCGACATCGTCGTATCGCACTGCGCTTGATCGATCTGACTGCCGACCGGGCCGTGGCCGCCGCTTGGGGTGTCGCCTAAGATCGGCGTGAACATATCGGGCTGGCCGTTTGTCACCAGTTGCGAACAGTCGAACGTGCTGGTGCTGCTGTTATAGATGCACGGCGTCGTTGCGAGCGTCTGTCCGTTCCACGTCGGCGTCGAGCCAACGGGTGTCGGCACCGGCGTGGGTGTCGGAGCCGCAGTTGGCGTCGGCGTCGGAACCGGGGTGGGCGTCGCCGTCGGCACCGGAGTCGGAGTCGGCGTTGGCGCCGGAGTCGGCGTGGGCGTCAGCGTCGGCGTTGGCACCGGGGTTGGCGGAGGCGTCGGCGCAGGCGTCGGCATCGGGGTGGGGATCGGAGTCGGCGCCGGTGTGGGCGTGGGCGTCGGCGCCTGCGTCGGCGTCGGGGTTGGAACCGGTGAATGCGTCGGCGCGACCGTTGGGGCGACGGTCGGCGTTGCTGTCGGTCCGGCCGTCGGAGCGGTCGTCGGTGTCGCTGACGGTACCGGGGTCGGCGCGAGCGTCGGTGCGACGGTTGGGCTGATCGAAGGCGCGACGCTCGGCGACGGACTTGGTGCGAGCGTGGGCGTCGGCGTCGGGACGGGCGGCGTCGGCGAGCCGACGGGGGTGCTGCTGGCTTTGACCGTGGGGGTCGGCGAGGGCGGGGGCGCGCTGGGCGCGAGCGTCGGAAGGACCGATCCGCCGGTAGAGCCGCCTCCGCCGCCACATCCGGCAATGAGCGCAACTGTAATGAAGAGGATCAGCAATCGACGCATATGTACGTCGATGGTATAGAAGCACGTTCGGCCGCTCGCGGTGCGAACGGCCGAACGGCATGGGGGCTTTCGTCCTAGCCCGCGGGCAAATTACCGGGATGGCTCCGCGCTTTGGAATCGATACCAGATCAAGCAGAGTAGCGCAAGGACCCAGGCGACCACCAAATGCGACATGTGGTGAGCGTGTGCTTCGCCGGATTTCGTGAGGATGTTGATCATGCCCATGCCGTAAAGCAACCCGACGACAAAGAACACGATCGCGAGGATAATCGCTAGAGCTTTCATGACAGCACTCCCATGCGGCTAAGTACAAAGCAGACCGCGCCGACGATCAAGCAATACCAGCCGAACGGGCGCAGGTCGTTCGACTTAAAGTACCTCGTAAGAAACGCTACCGACAAGTAGGCGGCGATTCCGGCGAATACCCCGCCGAGTATCGCCTGAAACGCGACGACGTGAGCGCCCGGCGCAAACAGCTTCGGAATCTCGAGGAGCGCGGCTGCAAAAATCACCGGCGTCGCGAGGAGAAACGAAAAGTGCGCGGCGTCTTCGTGGTCGAGATCGCAGAGCAGCGAGGCGACCATCGATGCGCCCGAACGCGAGATTCCGGGCAGAAGCGCGAGCGACTGGGCGAAGCCGACGCCGACGCTCTGCGCGAAGGAGAGCTGTTCGATCGGACGATCGGGGCGATGCTGGGCGACCTGCTGGCGCCGGCGCAGAAACTCGCCGGCGAACATCACCAGACCGTTGATCATCAAGAAGATCGCAACGGGGGCCGGCGAGCCGAAGAGGCCGCGAACGGGCTTCTCGAGGAGTACGCCCAAAATTCCGACCGGAATCGTACCGACGACCAAAAGCCACCCGACGCGCTCGTTGCGATCGTCCGAAAGCTTTCCGCGGATCACGCTGGCAATGAGCGCGCGGACGATTGCGACCCACTCCCGGCGATAGAAAACGATCAGCGCGAGTGCGGTGCCGAGGTGAAGGACGACGACAAAGGCCAGGAACGTCGGATCGGATCGATCGATGTTATTCCAGCGCAGCAGTGCGGGAACCAGAATCGTATGGCCAAGGCTCGACACCGGGAAGAGTTCGCTGACACCTTGCAGCAGCGCCAGCACAATCGCTTGAAAATCGGTCACGGGGCGGTCAGTTACGCCGAAGCGGCAAGGAAGTCCGTTTACTCGAGAACGACGGCAGGCGCATCTCCAATAGGCAGGATTGCCTATAGACCCGGCCTAAGGCGCGAGTAGTGGAGCACTCGGACCCGAGCATCGACCAAGAGCCGCAGGAACGCAAGTTCCCGCGTGTCGGCGACAGCCTCCTCGTGTCGTACAGTATCAACGACGAGTTCGCGCCGGAATTTACCGAGACGTACGACATCGCGCTGGGCGGCATGGCGATGTTGACCAACGCCGAGATTCACAAGGACGAACCGATTAGCGTCCAGGTCGAGCTCCGCGGCGACACCCAGCCGGTCCTGCGTATTCGAGGGATCGTCCGCTGGTCGCGCTACGATCCGCTCCTCCAGCGCTACCGCACCGGCATCGCCTTCCTCGACGTCGACGAAGAGACGCGCAAACACTTGCAGCGCTACATCGACACCTTGCATCTTCTGCGCGATATGGGGATGCTCTAGGCCCTTACCACGGCTGCCACTTCACGCGAAACGTGTAGTGCGCAGCGATCGGCTTGCACGCGTGTGTCGCCGGCGCGTAATGCGCGCCGCGCGCAACCGACGTCGCGACGAGATCGAGCGACGTATTACCGCTGCTCTGCGTCACCGCGGCTTGCTCCACCACTCCGTTGTGATCGACGAGGACATCGACGCGCGTGATCCCGCTCGTCGCGTCCCCACGCGCAGCAGCAGCAATATCCGGCGCCTCCGGCTTGCTGAGCAGCGTCACCGGCGTATCGGTTTCCATGCAATTCGGGGTCGGAGATGGCGCGACCGTCGGACTCGGCGGCATCGGCGAAACGGACGGCTCACCGCCGCCGGCAGCACGGCGTCCATGCGTTCCGATCGCGTGCGACGGTGGCGCTTTTACGCGCGACGTCGGGGCAGCCGAAGGCGCGGGGGACGGCGTAACGGGCGGCGGCGTGTGCGGAGGCGGCGTCGGTAACCGCGTTACGCGCAACGTGCGCGCGTGTTCGATCCGTACGATTTGAATCTCGTCCTTTGGTGCCGCAAACGGCCAGCGCACGTACAACGCGACGAGCGCGTGAACGAGCAGTGAGATCGCAAACGCTGCGAAGAGCAGCCGGCGCGCTCGCTTGCCGTTCATGCCATAACGAAAAGGAGCGCTCCCCCAAGGGCGCGCTCCGCTTTCGAGTGACGCTGCACGTGTCTAGTCCGGATTGAACTCTGCACGGAACAGGTATTCACCGGTCGTCGGGTTGCAGTTGATCAACTTCGGAGCGTACGACGAGCCTCGAGCGGCGCGTAGGGCTTCGCGGTCGATCATCATATTGCCGGACGACTTGTAGATCGTCGCATTGACGAGGTTGCCGGTCGGACCGACGGTCACTTCCACGAGTGCGGTGACCGGGCCGAGACCGAGGTCGCGGGCTGCATCCGGATACTCAGGTGCCATCGCATTGGTCACCGTCGCATCCTGATTCGGATTCGCACAGGCCGGCTTTGGAGTCGGAGCCGGCGTTGCCGGCGGTGCCGGCGTTCCCGTGCTCGTACCCTGCGGCACGCCCTGTTCGCTACCCTTCGTCACGTTATACGACTGTTCGCTCGTCGTCGTGGACGCGTTGTTGCTCGTCTTCGGGACGTTGACTTTGAGCTTGGGTTGAACCTCGACGTGCTTCGGCGGCGGCGTCGACTGCGGCGGCGGCGTCGGAGTCGGCGGCGGCGTCGGAGTCGGCGGAGGCGGCGTCGGGATCCGTACTTGGATCTTCTTGGTTACGCTGACCTTTTCGACTTGCTCGTCCTCATGGTGACGCGTGATATCCGGAAAGAACGGTGAGAACAACGCGTGGATGAGGATCGAGAGGACGAACGCGATACCGACGAAGTTGCGGACGCGTTCACCCGTTGTAATGAACGGAGAGTCGTTTTTCGCCATCAGTTACTGAGACTGCCCCTCCGGCTGACCTTCAACGTGGTTTGCGAGACCGAAGGTCGTCAGATCGACCGACTTGGCTGCATCCATCACTTGAAGGATGGTGCCGTAGTCGGCCTTGGGGTTCGCTTTAATGATGACGCTCGAGAACTTGTGGCCCGTTTGATCTTGCAATTGCGCGAAGGCATCGTGCGCCTGTGCAATCGTCACCTGATTTGGGCCGATTTGGATATTATTCTTCTCGTCGATGATGACGACGAGTTGCGAAGCCTGAACGCGGTCTTTATTGTGTGCGTCAGGAAGCTTCGGCTCTTTCGTAACGGCGGCAAGAATGATGAAGATGATCAAGAGCACCAACAACACGTCCGTGAACGGCGTGATGTTGATGGTCGACATCACCTCATCTTCTCCCCCACCTGTCGACATTGCCACGGTTAAACTAAAACCTCCACCTAACCCGACGTAACGAAACCGACGTCTTCTAGTCCGGCTTCCTTCGCAGCATCCAGAATGCGGATGATGAGGCCGTATGGAGCCTTGGCATCAGCGATAATCGAAACGTGTTTGTTCGGCTTCTTGCGAGACACATCGTACATCACCCGGTAGATGCCGACCGCGTCCGTTTTGGTGCCGTCTACAAAGATGACGCCCTTGTTATTGACGTCCACTTCGATGTCTTGTTTGTTCTGGTTGTTTTGCTGAGGGTTGTTGTTGCTGTGATTCGGCAGCTGTTTTTCGAAGCCCGGAGGCGCGAGAATAGCCGCCAAGATCATGAAGATGATGAGCAGCACCAAGAGCACGTCGGTGAACGGCGTGATGTTGATCTCCGCCATGACCTCGGACTCTTGTTGTGCTGAGAGCAATCCCACGAGCTATGTCCTTCCGGAACTACTTGCCGCTGGTCGGCTGGTAGAGATCCGTCGGAATCGGCGCGCCCGTGTTGTGGAAGTGCAGCATCTCTGCGAGTTGGTTCGCCGCGACGATCATCTCTTGGTTGTACGCCTTGATACGCGCCTTGAAATAGTTGAAGAAGATAACCGCGAAAATCGCGACGACGAGACCGGCGAAGGTCGTGATGAGCGCTTCGGAAACACCGGCGGCAACGACGGCAGGCGTCGAGTTACCCTTGAGCGCGATGTCTTGGAAGGCGCGAATGATACCGAGAACGGTACCGGCGAGACCGACGAACGGAGCGATAACGGCAATCGTACCGATGATGCCGAGGTTCCGCTCGAGGGCGTTGAGGTGTTCCATCAGAGCGATCGAGAGCGCGTCGGTAATATCGGCGCGATTCTTTTCGCCACGGCGCAGACCGAACTCGAGAATGCGCGGAAGCATGCCTTTATTGGCTTGGCACACTTTGATCGCGCCGTCGAGATCGTCGGCGGCAATCTTGCTGCCGATTTGGCGCAGCAGGCCTTTGGTATCGCCGTGTTGCGAGGCGAAGAACACCAAACGTTCGATAACGATGGCGACCACCGTGATCGAGAGCAGAAGCAGGATCCACATATCGGGACCGCCCTGCTTCATGACGCTCATAAATCCATCAAACACGAGTTTCCGACCCCTCCCGGGTAATTTAGAGTGCAGCTTGACATAAGGAAAAAGTGACGGCTTCCGCCGCCCCCGTGAGGGCGGACCATTGGCCGCCCCCCGGTAAAGTCCTGGTGCGTTTTATTGAGGTATATTCTTAATCTGATTTTCGATCTGTTGTGCGAGGGTGACGTTACCGGCCGCCTTCGCAAGCTGGTCTGCCTTATTAAGATAGTCCAGCGCTTGTTGCTTATCCGACGCTTTTTTGCCGGTCGCATAGATGCCCGCCGTAGCGACGCCAGCTGCGAAATTCGCCTGCGCGTCGTTCGGTCCGGCGGTGACTGCCTTGATCGCATACTCATGCGCCTTGGTGAAGTCGGGTTTTTCCATGCTTAACAGCGCAAACGCGGCGCCGGTGTTCGCCGTGACAGCGAGTTTTGCATCGCCCGCTGCGGCGGCTTGATCGTAGTCCTTGACGGCCTCCGACCAATTCTTAGCATTCATAGCGGCATTGCCGAGATCGATGTAGTGCACCGCGACCGTCGCGCCGGCGCCGCCTCCATTCGGATCGAGCTGCTTGAGCTCAGCCTCGGTCGCGTTCGCCCCGGCCGTATCGTTCGCACCCAAGTACGCCGAGAGCAACTGCCGGTCGATCGCGGCCTTGGTCTTCGGATCGGTCGTCTTGTCGCCGACGGCCTTGAGCGTAGCAGCCGCTTGCGTGTACTGCTTGTTGCCCAGTTGCGCGACGCCGAGCGCAAATTGCGAGTTGCTGTTGTCTTGCGTCGCGACGGCCTTTTGCGCATACGTGAGCGCGGTCGCCGCATCGGTCGTCGCCAGCGTCACCGCCGCGTTCGCATAGGCCTGCGCTGCAACTTGCTGGTACGGCTTGCCGATCGTTCCGACTTTTCCGAACGTTGCGGCCGCGTCGGCGTAGTTCTTATTGAAGAACTGCGCTTCGCCCAGCAGCTGCAGGATCGTCGGATTACCCGGGGACGAGACCAACGCGGTGTTCGCCTTGCCGATCGCTTCTTGATACTTGCCGCCACGGATCGCGGCCGCAATCGGCGCTGCTGCGCCCGTCGCCGCTGCCGTATCGACGCCTTCGCCGGTCTCCTCGCTTTGAGCCGCGACGCTCTTGCCGTTGAACTTCAGGATGAAGTCGTAGAACGTTGTGGTCGGTTTTCCGTTGCGCGTCGCCGGCTTGTATTTGGAATTCTGCGCGAT
>DASSZO010000158.1:0-3170 GCA_035702815.1 Candidatus Aquilonibacter sp.
TGCATTCGACGGTCGCGATGAACTGGTGTTTACAGTACTACCGCGTATGCCGCCCTTTCAGGAACGTGTAAGCTCCGCTTCGAGGACTGCCTCACCACGCAGGCCTCGCTCTGTTTTTTCTGGCGGGATCTTCATTTGCCGTCGGCAGCTAAAATAGCTAAGGACCTGTAGGCCGCGCGAGTTCGCCAATCGCCAAAAGCTACGCAGTTTCAAAATCACCCGCCCTGAAGGAGCCTTAGGCGTCAAGTGCCAGTCATGGCAACGTAGCTGTGTGCGTTTCTGGAGTCATGACTTTGCATAACTGCTAGATGTGATAGCGCCCCTGGTCCTGTGTCGTCACCCTGCGGCGTAGCTTCGGTTAGCGCCGCCCGAGCCAGAGACCCAAGGTCCACCCAGGGACGGCCTTCTTGATGCTGCATATCGAAACGCTTCTGGCGATCAGCGCTTATCCAGAGAGAATGCCTGGGCCAGCTCGTCGCATCTGGAACAGTGCTACTGATACAGCAGGCCGCCGGCTTTGACGAAGCCGCCCTCGTGGCGGCCGCCGGGGTCGTGGTGCGTCCAGTGGATGAGGCCGCCCATCGGGTTGTAGATGTAGACGCCTTTGACGACGACCCGTTCTCCCGGGCGCAGCGGAATCGGGCCGGTAATGTCGGTGTTCGTTTCAACCTTGAGCACGAGATCGCAGTCGCCGCCGAGCTGGATGAGGTAGCCTTCGTGATCGCCGCTTCGCCCGCGACGCTCGCCGAGAATCTGCCGCACGGTACCGTCCGCGACGACTTCACCGTTGGTCAGCTGGCCCCCATAGGCGTCGCAGATCCGCTTGTTATTGGGCGGGTCGTTGCCCACCGATCCGCCGCCGCACGCCGCGAGCGGCGCCAGCAGCGCTAGCGCAAGAGCGGCTAGGGAGAGATGCCGTAGAGCTTGTGGGCGACGATGTACTGCCATACCGCGTCCGGTACGAGATAGCGTACGCTTCGTCCCTGCGAGAGAAGCGTGCGAATGAGCGTCGCGCTCTCCGGAAGTTCGGGCATATTGAGCGTCTTGATCCGTTCGCGCAAATCTTTGGGGACGGCGGAGAGTACGCGCTGCAGCGCTTCGGGACGAACGCCGGGACGCGGCGCGATGACAAAACGCTCGAGATGTTCGAGCACTTCGGGAAAGCGCTCCCAAGTGGAATTCGCGAGCGAATCGGCGCCGATGATGAACGTAAACGCTGCGCCGGGATATTTCTGATGCAGCTTCGGGAGCAGATCCGCGGTGTAACCGGTCGCGTCGGGACGCAGATCGGTGTCGTCAAGCGCAAAGCCTGCGTTCGTCGCGATCGCACCAAGCACCATCGCGCAGCGATGTTCGGCACTGACGATCGCCGCGTTGCGGTAATGCTGTAATTTGGTCGGAACGAACAGCACGCGATCGAGCTGTTCCATGATGCGCGCCGACTCTGCGAGAAACAGATGCGCATTGTGAATGGGATCGAACGTCCCGCCGAAGATGCCGAGTCTCATGAATAGGTGAACTCGTAATGCCCGATGCGGACCGTATCCCCTTCCTTTGCGCCCATTTCGCGAAGTTTCTTTTCCACGCCCATCTTTGCAAGCGTGCGCTCGAAGCGCGCGAGCGCTTCGTCCGAATCAAAATTGGTCATCGACGCGAGCCGTTCCACGCGCTCGCCGGAGATCACGATCGTGCCGTCGCTCTCGCGCGTGATCAGGAATGCATCCTTCGGCGAAAGTTCGATCTGCGCGGGCGGCGGCGTCACGACTTCGGGAAGCGGCGCGTCTTTGATCGTCTGCCAAATCGCGTACACAAGTTCTTGCACGCCTTCGCGCGTTGCCGAACTGATGCCGCGCGCTTCGGGAAAGCGTTCGCGCAGTTCGCGCAAGCGTTCTTGTGCGTCGGGCAGGTCGAGCTTGCTGACGACCAGCAACGCCGGCTTTTCGAGCAGCTTCGGATTCCACGCGCCTAATTCGCGCTCGATCGTTTCCTTGTCGTGCAGCATTTCGTCGAGCGGCTTTGCGCCGTCGAGAAGGTGCACGAGCGCGCGCGTTCGCTCGACGTGTTTGAGAAATTGGTCGCCGAGCCCGGCGCCTTCGTGTGCGCCCTCGATCAACCCCGGAACGTCGACCATGAAGAACGACTCTTCATCAGAGACGCGCACGACGCCGAGTTGCGGTTCAATCGTGGTAAACGGATAATCGGCAATCTTCGGGCGCGCGGCGGATACGACCGAAAGCAGCGTCGACTTGCCGGCATTGGGGACACCGATGACGCCGCAGTCGGCGAGCAAACGCAATTCCATGCGCAGCGTGCATTTTTCGCCCGGCTCGCCGTTGTACGCGATGCGCGGCGCTTGCCGCGTGCTCGTCGCGAAATGTTGGTTGCCGAGTCCGCCTTTGCCGCCTTTGGCGACTAAGACGCGATCGCCGGCCTTGGCGAGATCGGCAAGAAACGCTTCTGGTTTGCCTTCGAACGCGCGATAGACGATCGTTCCGACCGGCACGAGCACCGTGAGGTCGACGCCGCTCGGGCCGGATTTATTGGATTGACCGCCCGCCTTGCCGGCGTCGGCCTTGAATTCACGCTTGTAGCGGAACTCCACGAGCGTCGAAAGCTCGGGCGTGGCCTCGAGATAGATGCTTCCGCCGTGGCCCCCGTCGCCGCCGGCCGGACCGCCTTTGGGGACGTACTTCTCGCGACGCCATGCAACGATGCCGTTCCCGCCGCTGCCGGCGTTCACCGCGATCGTCGCTTCATCGATAAATTGCATCGCTTTGAAAAATAGAAAGAGGGCCGGAGCCGGCCCTCTAGCTTCTAACGTTTGGAGATGAGTTAGGCGACGGCAACCGGACGCACGTTGATGTGCTTCTTATTGCGGCGGCTCGAAAACTCAACCGTGCCTTCGACCAGCGCGAAGAGCGTGTGATCCTTGCCGATGCCGACGTTCTCGCCCGGGTAGAACTTTGTGCCGCGCTGGCGGACGAGGATGTTGCCCGCGAGCACGCGCTCACCGCCGAAGCGCTTGACGCCCAGACGCTGCGCGTTCGAATCGCGGCCGTTACGGGTAGAACCGGCGCCCTTCTTGGACGCAAAAAGCTGAAGGTCGAAAACGAACATAGCCGGGAGAGTATAGCAAAGGCCCGGGATCGGTGCAAGGACTGGGACCGGGG
>DASSZO010000050.1:0-2377 GCA_035702815.1 Candidatus Aquilonibacter sp.
GCTGGCGAAAACCGCCGATATTCTGGGAGAGCCCCATGGACATCACCTCTGAGCTCGCTGCCGTCGAGCAGCGCATTACGCAGATCACCGGTTCGCCCGTCGAGCTGCCCGGACTCCCGCACCCCGACGACCAGTCGGCGACGTTTGCGGAGATGGTGCGCGCGGAGCTTGCCGCGGCGAATGCAGCTCAAGCCGGCGGAACGGATGTTCCCGGCGTCGCTTCAGGCGCCGCCGTCGGCGCGATCAACGCCCCCGCGATGGTGCCGCCCGCGCAAATCGACTCGCTGGTCGATACCAATGCGTCGAAGTGGAACGTCGATCCGGCGCTCGTCAAAGCGATCATCGCGAACGAGTCCGGTTTCAACGCGAACGCGACCTCGAACGTGGGCGCACAAGGGCTCATGCAGCTCATGCCCGGCACGGCCGCCGGGTTGGGTGTCACAAATGCATACGATCCCGCGCAGAACGTATGGGGTGGCACACGCTACATCAAAGGGCTGCTTGATCGCTTTAATGGAGACGTTCGCAAAGCCGTCGCCGCATACAATGCAGGGCCGGGCGCCGTCGAGAAGTATGGCGGCGTACCGCCGTATGCCGAAACGCAGAATTACGTCCAGAACGTCCTCGCAAGCTACGATAAATACCGTAACCAGAATCTTCCGTAGTTTTCTGGTCGCGGGCTGCGGGCTTGCGCTGACCGCGCAGACGCCTGCGCCGTCGGTGTCGATTTCCACGATCTTCGCTCGTCACGCAGCCGCGATTGCCGCAATGCATCTGACTGCGCCCAAAACGCATGAGACGTCGGGAACGATCAGCGCCGTCGGCCTCACCGGAAGCTTCCACGAATGGCAAGACGGCGGCAACGAGCGCCGTGACGAGCGTCTGGGATTTCGCACGCAGCGCGAATTGCGCGTGGGCGATACGCTGTGGATCAAAAACGCGAGCGGACAGATCCGGCAGATTCACGGCATCGTCGCCGCGCGCGAGATCACCGATAACTTCATCGACAGCGAAGCGTTCGTCAAGCACCCCGAAGATGCCAAGCTGTTGGGACCCGCGACGCTTCCCGACGGACGCGCGGTCTACCGCGTTGCGATCTCACCGCCGCACGGCCAACCGTTCGTCGTTTCGTTCGACGCCTCGACGTGGCTTGTCGACCAGAAGTCCTACGTCGATCACGATTCGCCGCAGGTTGTGACGTATAACGACTACCGGGTCGTCAATGGCTTCCTGGTTCCGTATACGGAAATCGACTCAAACGGTGACACGCGTTTCGACGTCGTTTCGAAAGTCACGTCGGTTTCGGTCAACGAGCCGATCGCGGCATCGATTTTTGCGCCGCTTACCGCCGCCGTCGTCGACGTTGCGGCGCCGGTGATCGTTCCGATGACGATCCAGAATGGGCTTCCGTTCGTGAAGGTTACGATGCGGGGGCGCACCTACAATTTTCTGGTCGATTCCGGATCGCAAGGCAACGTCATCGATCCGCGCGTCGCGACCGAGCTCGGGCTGCATCCCGATGGTCCCCTTGAAGTGCGCGGAGCCGAGCGCGTTTCGAGTCTCGGTGTCGTCGAAACGCCGGTCATGCATCTCGGAACGATCGCGCTGCCGTCTCGAATTGCGACCGTCCTCGATCTGAGTTCGATTCTTTCGGGTTCGATTCGACTCGACGGCGTGCTCGGATACCCTCTCTTTGCCGCCGCCGAGCTGCGGTTCGATCCCGATGCGAAAACGCTGACCGTTGCCAAGCCCGGCGCGCTGGCGCCGCTTGGAAGTAAACTCGACGTCGACACGGACCGCGAGCTTGCCGAGATTCATGCAATCGTGGATCGCACTGCCAAGACGACCCTGCTCGTAGATACCGGAAACTCCAACGAGCTGTTGCTCTACCAAAGCTTCTTGGACGAGCACAAAGGCGTCATCGAGTACGTCGGCAGCCGTTACGTTTCAAATCGCGGTGCCGGCGGCTCCACGGCCGCGCTGGGCATCTTCGTCGATTCGCTGCAGCTGGGCGATCAGCAGTTGTACAACCGCTACACGAATATCATCTTGAGCAGCCGGGGCGCGTTTGCGGACCGCAACGATGGCGGAAACGTCGGGTACGGCACGTTGCGGAACTTTATCGCGACGTTCGATCTGGCCGACCGTGCACTCTACTTACAGAAAGCGGCGAGCTTCGACGATGGGCGGTTCCGCCCGCGAACCGAACAAAATACGCGCGTTTGGCCACCGGAACCGTTTTCGGCCGGGCCGCCGTAACCGTCCGGTAATATTCTCGCGATACGCCGGTGATTCGGCTGCCGCATCATCGTCCGATGATGACGCAGCAACTGCGCGTGGATGTTCTCGCCGCTCCGATCGCCGCGATCGACCGCCG
>DASSZO010000114.1:0-9657 GCA_035702815.1 Candidatus Aquilonibacter sp.
CCCACTTCCGCGTTTCCGAATATAAGGGAACGCCGGTCGTCGCTGTGTCCGGCGACGTCGATCTCTCCAACGCTCACGAGTTGAGCGCAATCCTCGATGAGACGGCGAACGGTGGGCCGCTTGCCATCGATCTCACCCAACTATTTTTCATCGACTCGACGGGCCTCAATGCAATCGCGCGCTGCGGGCGCACGCAAATCGATCAGGGCGACGAACTCTTTTTGATCGTCGATCGCGCTCCCGTGCGAAAAATATTTGAAATCGTTGCGTTCGATCAGCAGTTCAACGTGCTGACGTCGCTCGACGATCTTCCGTAGCGCGATAGATCCGGCGCGCGGGCACGCCGCCGACGAGTTGGCCCGGCGCGACGTCGTCTACCACCACGGCGCCCGCCGCGATGACCGCATGGTGGCCGATTCGAACGCCCGGAACGATGATCGCACCGGAATAAATGATAACGTGGTCCTCGATCACGACCGGCGCTACGTCGACTGGTAGCGGCAACAATTCGGTTTGAGCGAGCGGAATCGGCCGGCCTTGCTGCGTCGTGATATGTACGTGAGCTCCCATGTGGACGTTGCTGCCGATCGTGAGGCCGCCTCCTCCCCAAAGGACCGAGTAGGGACCGATCTCGACGTTGTCGCCGATGGTGATGAAGCCGCGCCGGTCGTTTACGGTACTGGGGTTGAGGTACGCGCCGTGATCCACAAAGACGTTCTTTCCGGCAGTAATCCGCTCGGCGCCGCGAACGACGGCTCGTCCGGCGAACGTCACATGCTCCAGGCGCGCGCGCTGTTCGGCGTCAACCATTTCGGTGCGTGTAAGGTAGCGTAAGGCGCGCGCCGCCCCGCGAAAACGAGCGATTGGATTCATCCCCGTCATCATCTCGGCGTTTGCTTGAAGTTGAAACGGCGCAATGGGCCCAGGGGCGGGGACCAACGGACCCAAGCGGTATTGAGCGGGCTGAATCTCGTTGCGCGCGCGTGTGGCGCCTACCATGACACCATGAAGAAATGGGATGCCGCGCTCGCTTCTGCGATTCCGGCCGTGTCTGCGGGAGCGGACCCGGCTGCGGCGGCTCCGCTATCGCCTGCACGCTCGCTCTCCTTCGGCGAGCACTAAAGGCCGGCTCGACTGCATGCTAGCAAACGGAAGCCGCGGGATTCGCCCCTTGTTGCGTGCTGCGCTCTTGATCGCCGACGCCGTGCTCGTCACGGCCGCGGTCCTGATCGCGCCGCTCGCGGGCGACATCAATACGGCGACGCCTGCGGACGTGGCGATGGTGGCTGCCATCTTGCTGCTCGTCGGCTCCTACGTCCAATTCCGGTACGAAAGCGCGCGCACGTTCGACTTTCACGACGTCCTCCGATTACTGGTCGGTGCGTTCGGGGGCGCCGCGCTCGCGCTGCTCTTCGAACAGCTTCCCACCCCGCTCTCACATGCATCTGGTCGATTCGTCGTCATCGCGGCGCTGCTCGCATTCGTGCTGCGGATGTTTGCGCGCATTGCCCTGGTAACGGCGCGGCACTGGTGGATTACGCGGCGACCCGACGCGCGGCGCGTGCTTCTCGTCGGCCACGGTATTGCAGCACAGCAAGTCGCCAAGGCCATTCTCGAGGACCGCAACGTGCCGATGGTCGTTGTGGGTTGCGTGGAGGACGGGATCTCCGACAAACGGATCGACGGCGTGCGCATCCTCGGCAAGATCGCGGACATTCCCGAATTGGTTCGTCATCGGTCCATCGATACGGTGATGGTCGCGATCACCGGCGCCCCGTTGCCGCTGATCAATCACGTTCGCGAGCTCGTGTTGACGCTGCCCGAGGACGTCCGTCCCACGGTGACCGTCGTCCCGGATACCTCCGAGCTTCTCACGGAACGCATTACGGTCTCACGCATCCGCGATATCCGCATCGAGGACGTACTGCAGCGCGAGCCGGTCGTGATCGACACGCTGGGAATCCGGCCGCATCTGGAAGGGCAAGTCGTGCTCGTGACGGGCGCGGGCGGTTCGATCGGCAGCGAAATCTGCCGGCAGGTCGCAACGTTCGATCCGCAGCTTTTGGTACTCCTCGGCCACGGTGAGAACAGCCTGTTTCTCATCGAGCAAGAGCTCCGTAATCGGTACAACTTCGCGCGGACGAAGATGGTGCTTGCCGACGTCGCGGATGCAAGCGCGGTACGCAACGTCTTTACGACGTATCGCCCGCGCGTCGTTCTCCATGCGGCGGCTCACAAGCACGTACCGATCGTCGAAGAGAACATCTGCGAGGCGGTCCGCAACAACGTCGTAGGAACCAAGGTGGTTGCGCTTGCGGCTGCCGCGGCGGGAGCAGCCAAATTCGTGCTGCTCTCGACCGACAAGGCCGTCAATCCGACCAGCGTGATGGGCGCGACCAAACGAATGGCGGAACTGATCTGCCAGTCGTTCGCCGGCGGAAGCGCGACGGAATTTGTTTCCGTACGTTTCGGAAATGTACTCGGAAGTCGCGGCAGCGTCATTCCGATCTTCAAGCAGCAAGTGCAATCGGGCGGACCGGTCACGATCACGCACCGCGATATGGTGCGGTACTTCATGACGATTCCCGAAGCGGTCTCGCTCGTACTGCAGGCGATGTCGATGGGCATCGACGGCGAGGTCTTCGTGCTCAACATGGGCGAGCCGGTCAAGATTCTCCATCTCGCCGAGCAAGTGATTCGCCTCTCGGGTCTCGAGCCGTATCGCGACATCGAGATCGTGGAAAAGGGTATTCGCCCCGGTGAAAAGCTGTTCGAGGAGATTCTCACGGACGGCGAGGGATTCACACAGACGAGCCACGAGCGCTTGTTCATCGCAAAACAACAGCGTCTCGACTATGCGCGGCTCAACGACGGTATCGATCGCCTACGCGCCTCCGTGCGCCGAAGCGATGCTAAGAGCGCCGTCTCCATTCTCAAAGAATTCGTGCCGGAATTTACGCCGGGCACGCATTTGACGGGCGAGACTCCGGTTGCGCCCGTTCAACAACCCGTCCCCGGCGAGCAATCGGTGCACGTCGAGCGAGCGGAAATTACTGACTTCATCTTGACACCAGCAGAGGCAACGAGCAAGTGAAACTCCTGGAAGCATCCTCAATCCGCGCAAGCGCGCTGAAGAAGAAGATCGCCGACCGCACGGCAGTCGTGGGCGTCGTCGGCATCGGGTACGTCGGTCTGCCGCTCGCGGTGGAGAAGGCCAAAGTCGGCTTCGACGTCACCGGGTACGATCGCAACCCCATTCGCGTCGATCAGATCAAACAGGGCCTCAACTATATCCGCGACGTCCACGACCGCGAACTCGCCGAAATGGTCGAGAACGGCAAGCTCAACGCATCGACCGATTTTAGCTCGCTGGGACGCTGCGACTGCATCGTCATTTGCGTGCCGACCCCGCTGACGGCGAACAAAGAGCCGGACATCTCGTTCATCAAAAACGTCGCCAACGAGATCGTGAAGTATCTCCGTCCCGGTCAACTGGTAAGCCTTGAGAGCACGACCTATCCCGGCACCACCGAAGAAGTGCTCCTGAAGATTCTCTCGCAGTCGGGACTCAAAGTCGGCGAGGATTTTTTCCTCTCGTTCTCACCCGAGCGCGTCGATCCGGGCAATGCACGCTATACGACCAAAAATACGAACAAGGTCGTCGGCGGCGTTACGGCTGCATGTCTCGACGTCGCGACCACCTTCTACCAGCAAACGATCCTCAACGTCGTCCCGGTCTCGTCGCCGAAGGTCGCCGAGATGACGAAGGTCTTCGAAAATACGTTCCGCGCCGTGAACATCGCGCTCGTGAACGAGATGGCGTTGCTCTGCGATCGTCTCGGCATCAGCGTCTGGGACGTGCTGGATGCCGCCGCGACCAAGCCGTTCGGCATCATGCGCTTCGATCCGGGCCCCGGGGTCGGCGGCCACTGCATTCCGCTCGATCCGTTCTATCTCGCGTGGAAAGCACGCGAGTACGACATGAACGTGCGGTTCATCGAACTCGCCGGCGAAATCAATTGGACGATGCCGTACTTCGTGCGCGAGAAGGTCATTCGCGCGCTCAACGAGCAGGGCAAGTCACTCAAGGGTGCGGAGATCTTCGTTCTGGGCGTCGCCTATAAAAAGGACATCGAGGATTGGCGCGAGTCGCCGGCGCTCAAGGTCATGGACATCTTGCGCAAGGACGGCGCAAAGATCGACTATCATGACCCGCACGTGCCGAGCTTCACCGACGAGCACGACGAGATGTGGCATTCGATCCCGCTCTCGAAGGAAGTCTTCGAGCGCGCCGATGCGGTGTTGATCCTCACCGACCACACGTCGATCGATTACGAACGCGTCTGCGACAGCGCGCGGATGGTCATCGATACACGCAATGCAACCAAAGACGTGCGCGAAGGACGTGCAAACGTGGTGACGCTGTGAAGGTCGGCGTTATCGGCGCCGGATACTGGGGCGTCAATCTCATCCGGGTCTGCGCCGAACTCGGCGTACTCGAAAGCGTCTGCGATGCCAACGAGGCGGCTCTGGCAAAGATTGCCGAGCAGTACCCGCAGACGGGACTCGAATTCGAGATCAATTCGCTGCTCGAACGCGACATCGATGCGGTCGTCATCGCTGCGCCGGCTCCGCTCCATGCGGAGCTCGCGCTCGAGGCAATCGCTGCCGGGAAGCACGTGTTCGTCGAAAAGCCGCTCGCGATGAGCACCGATGATGCCGCAACCGTCGTGCGCGCCGCGCGTGCCGGAGGACGGACGCTCTTCGTCGGACACGTGTTGCTCTATCACCCTGCCGTGCAACGTATGCTTGCGATGATCCAAGAGGGCGTCATCGGTGAGGTGCGGCACGTTCGCTCGCGCCGTTTGTCGTGGGGTAAGCTTCGGGCCCAAGAGAACGTCTGGTGGAGCTTCGCTCCGCACGACATCGCGCTCGTGCTCGAGATCTTCGGCGGCTCGCCGGAAAACGCCAAAGGAAACCTTTCGTCCTTTGTGCGCCCGCAGATCGCCGACTTTGCCTATGCGGATCTCAACTTCACCGGTGGGCGCAGCGCGCACATCGAGGTCAGTTGGCTCGATCCCGACAAGACGGCGCGTCTCGACGTGTTCGGCTCAAACGGTGTGCTCCGGCTAACCGACTCACGCGCCGGCGCCCAGCTCACGCTTACGCCGTGCGGGCAGACGTACGGAGAACGCGACGCCGTCGAGCTGTGGCGCGAAGAGCCGCGCGACGTGCCCTTCGCTCAAGCCGAGCCGCTTGCCGCCGAGATGCAAGCATTCATCGATGCCGTCACGGCCGGAACGCGGCCGCTCACCGACGGAGAGGAGGGCCTGCGCGTCGTCCAGGTTCTTTCCATGCTCTCCGCCCACCACGATTACGTACACCCGTCATTGGAGGCCGTCAGTTGACCGTCATAGATCGCACGAAGCCGTATTTCGTCCATGAGTCGTCGTACGTCGACGAACCGTCGGAGATCGGCGAAGGAACGAAAATTTGGCATTTCAGCCACGTCATGGCAAACTGCAAGATCGGCAACAAATGCTCGATCGGGCAGAACGTCGTGATCTCGCCGAACGTTACGATCGGCAACAACGTCAAGATTCAAAACAACGTTTCCGTGTACGAAGGCGTCGTCTTGGAAGATGACGTGTTTTGCGGCCCGAGCATGGTCTTCACGAACGTGACCACGCCGCGTTCGGGTACGCCGCGCAACACCTCGGCCGATTATGCGCCGACGGTCGTCAAGCGGGGCGCCTCGATCGGCGCGAACGCCACGATCGTCTGCGGCCATACCCTCGGAGAGTTCGCGTTCGTCGGCGCCGGTTCGGTTGTGACCAAGGACGTTCCGGCCTACGCGATGGTGTACGGAAATCCGGCGCGCATTCGCGGCTATGCGTGCGAGTGCGGCGTGAAGCTCTCATTCACGGACGATCGCGCGGCATGCAATGACTGCGGCCGCGAGTTCGAAAAATCAGGCGAAAACGTACGGAGAACCAAATGATTCCGATTCTCGATCTGCGCGAGCAGTACCACGAACTCAAGAGCGAGATCGCTCGCGCCGTCGAAGACGTCTTCGAAGGCGGCCACTTCATCAACGGGCCCAACGTTCAAGCGCTCGAGAAAGAGATCGCCGCCTACGTCGGTACGGCGCACGGCGTCGGCCTGAACTCGGGCACCGACGCGCTGCATCTGGCGCTGCGCGCGCTCGACATCGGGGCCGGCGACGAAGTCATCACCACACCCTTCACGTTCGTCGCGACGACTGAAGCGATCGGCATCGTCGGCGCCACGCCGGTCTTCGTCGACATCGACCCGGAAACGTTCAACATCGATCCGTCGCTGATCGAAGCCGCAATCACACCGCGCACCAAGGCGATTCTGCCGGTGCATCTCTACGGGCACCCCGCCCCGATGCACGAGATCCTCGCCATCGCCAAAAAGCACAACCTTGCCGTCGTCGAGGATTGCGCGCAGGCAATCGGCGCGAGCATCGGCGGAAAAAGGGTGGGTTCGTTCGGCGACGTCGGCGCGTTCAGTTTCTTTCCGTCGAAGAACCTCGGAGCATACGGCGACGGCGGGATGGTGACGACCAATCGCAAGGATCTTGCCGATCGTATGCGCAGCCTTCGCGCGCACGGCGGACGGGTCAAGTATCACCACGAGGAGCTCGGCGTCAACAGCCGGTTGGACGAGGTTCAGGCGGCGATCCTACGGGTCAAGCTGCCGCATCTCGACCGCTGGATCGAGAACCGCCGCGCCAACGCACATTGGTACAACGAGAACCTCGGCGGTTTTGCGGAAGTTCCGAACGAGACGCCCGAGACGGTCCACGTCTTTCACCAGTACACGATTCGGGTGCGCGATCGCGATAAGGTGCAAGCGCAGCTCAAAGACGCGGGTGTGCAGACGATGGTGTACTACCCCGTACCGCTGCACTTGCAAGAGGTGCATCGCGCGCTCGGCCAAGGCGAAGGGGCGTTCCCGCACTCGGAGCGGGCCGCGCGCGAAGTGCTCTCGCTGCCGATGTACCCCGAGCTCTCCGCCGACGCGCGCGAAGCGGTGCGTAACGCACTGCGCGAGGCGCTTGCCGCCGAGGCGGTAGCGTAGCGATGCGCGTTCTCAGCGTCGTCGGTGCGCGACCGCAATTCGTCAAAGCCGCGCTGCTCTCCAAGGAGTTTCGCGCGCGCGGAATCGAGGAACGACTCGCGCATACCGGGCAACACTACGACGAACGCATGAGTGACGTGTTCTTCAGCGAGCTCGAGCTGCCGGCGCCGCATTGGCATCTCGGCGTCGGCTCGGGCTCGCATGCGGATCAAACCGCGCATATGATGATGCGCCTCGAGCCGATCGTGCTCGAGTGCGAACCGGACTGCGTTCTGGTGTACGGCGATACGAACAGTACGCTGGCCGGAGCGCTCGTCGCGGCGAAACTCGGCGTGCCGCTCGTTCACGTCGAGGCGGGCCTTCGTTCGTTCGACAAGTCGATGCCTGAAGAGATCAACCGGCTCGTGGCCGATCGCCTCGGCGATCTGCTGCTGGCGCCGGGGGAATCTTCGGCGGCGCAGTTGCGCAGCGAAGGCCTTACCGCGGCCATCGCCGTGGTGGGCGATCTCATGGTCGATCTGGCCGTATTCGCCGCCGAACGGCTTCCCAAACGGCCGCCCATCCTCGAGCGGTTCGGGGTCGAGAGCGGAGCATTTGCCGTCGCGACGATTCATCGCGCGTCGAATACCGACAACACCGCGACGTTCGCGCGCCTGATCGCCGGCATTCGCAAGACCGGACTAACAACGATCTTTCCCGTGCACCCGCGCACGCGGCCGCTCGTGGAAGCGCTTCGCGTCGGCGCGGGTGACGGAATCATCACCTGCGAGCCGCTGTCCTATCTCGACATGCTTGCACTGCAGCGACACGCGCGCGTCGTCCTCACGGATTCCGGCGGCATGCAAAAGGAAACCATCAGCGTCGGGACGCCGTGTGTTACGCTGCGCGACCGCACCGAATGGACGGAAACGTTGGAAGGCGGCTGGAACGTTTTGGCCGGCAGCGATCCGTCCGCCATCGCTCGTGCGGCGGCGCGGCGACGGCCATCGCAAAGGATTGCGCCGTTCGGGGTCGGCGATAGCGCACGCCGCATCGTAGATGCGATGCTGGCGCACGTTCCCGTCAACGAACGGGTCGAACCGTGCGTCTCCTAATTCTCACGCAATACTATCCGCCGGAGATCGGAGCGCCGCAAACGCGGTTGGCGGCGCTCGCGCGCCACGTCGCCAGTCGCGGGCACGAGGTCGAGGTCGTCACGGCCATGCCGCACCACCTCCTCGGCCGGACCTACGACGGGTACCGCGGGAAGCTGTATATGCGTGACGAGATCGACGGCGTGCCGGTTCATCGAACCTGGGTCTATGCCGCTACCGGCACGGGCCTGCGCCGCATCGCGAACTATCTCTCGTTCACCGCGACGTCGATGATCGGTTTGCTGCGTGCAAAGAAGCCGGACCTCGTGTTTGTCGAGTCGCCGCCGTTGTTCCTGAGCATTCCCGGGTGGCTGATCGCGAAGCTCCGCGGTGCGCAGATGATCTTCAACGTCGCCGACCTTTGGCCGGATTCGGTACGCGAGCTCGGCGTTATGAGCGATGGACCGCTCATGCGCATTGCCGAACGTCTCGAAGCATGGAGTTATCGCCGCGCGCATCTGATCAACGCGGTGACCGACGGCATCGACGATGCCCTGCGCAAGAAGAAGCTGGTTCCGGATTCCAAACTGCGGTTTCTTCCCAATGGCATCGACGTCGATCGCTTCGTTCCGGCGCGCGCTAACGAGGAACTGCGCAGCCGGCTCGGCCTCGACGGCCGGCCCGTGTTCATCTACGCGGGAACGCACGGGATCGCGCAAGGGCTCCACAACGTCGTCGAAGCAGCGGCACTCGCCGGGCGCAGCGCACAAGTCCTCTTCGTGGGATCCGGGCCGACGAAGCCCGCGCTCAAGGCTCGCGTGCGCGAACGCGGGATCGACAACGTCCATTTCGTCGACCCCGTTCCGTTGGACTCGATGCCGGAATACTTCTCGCTCGCCTGTGCCTCGATCGTGCCGCTCGTGCGCAGCGATTTGATGCGCGGCGCGCGTCCGTCGAAATTGTTCCCGGCATTTGCATGCGGCGTCCCCGTCATCTACAGCGGCGAAGGTGAGGGGGCCGCCCTCGTCGCGGATGCGGGTGCGGGCATCGTTGTACCACCCGAGGATTCGCATGCAATCGCGCAGGCGATGCGCGCGATTGCGGGTGATCCGGCTGCACGTGAGCGCATGTCGCGTTCCGCGCGCGCGCTGGCACTCGACCGCTTTGCGTGGTCCTCGATCGTCGATACATGGCTACACTCATTGGAAAGGGGCACGATAGGCGCTTGAAACGTGCGCTGCTGTTGACCTATCACGTTCCGCCGCGCTCCGGGATTGCGTCGGTGCGGGTTGGGCAATTGATTCGTATGCTGGGGCGGTTCGGCTGGGAGGTCGTGCCCGTCACGCCGGATCTGGGTGACGTCGACTACGAAGGAAACGTCGTGACGACGGGCGTCGTCGACTTCAAATCGCCGATGCGCCGTTTGCTCGGCGTCGGAAAGAGCGAGACGACCAGCGCGCGCCTTGGAGTTGAGCGC
>DASSZO010000196.1:0-6501 GCA_035702815.1 Candidatus Aquilonibacter sp.
CCCCTGACGGGGCCGCGGCCGCGGCCGCCCGCATCGCAGACCCGCTCGGGGGGCTGATCGCGGCCGTCACGGCGTATCAGCAAGCCTCGGCTCCGGCCGTCCCCTAAACTGAAACGGGAAAGGGGCCGATTTTAAGAAGAGACGGATCCGAAGGAGATCGAGTGCACATGGAAGTTCAACCGGCTCCGACCGCGACCACGCCCGCTGAAACCGCAGTGGGCCAATCGTCGCAGGTTGCAGCAGCATCAAACCCGCAGAGCGTGCAGGGCGTCGTTCCGGCATCTTCGCAGTCGAATCCCGGCATCGCGCCGGCGATTGCCAAGCTGTTCGGTTCGGGCAGTCCGCAGCCGATTCAACTCAACGTCTCCTATCGCGTCGAAGGCAGCGATGTCGTGACGGTCTTCACCGATCCGAAGACCGGCAAAGAGGTGGCGCAGTTCCCTCCCGAGCTGTTGCTTGGACTCGCCAAATTCTTCGACCAGCAATCCGGCGTCACGTTCGACAAGAACGCCTAGGATAAGGAGCCGTCACCGTGTCCAGTTCAGTTCCGGGAACCAACGTCCCACCGGTTTCCTTTCCGGGTATCGCGTCGGGAATCGATTATAACGCGATCATCACGAAGCTCACGTCGCTGACGCTGTCGCAGAACGTCTCGCTCAACGCGCAGATCGCGACGCTCAATTCGGCGAACACCGAGCTGATCAAGATCAATAACCTGCTCAATTGCGTGCAGAGCGCGCTCGGCAACCTGTCGGACCCGCTGCTGTTCAATTCCTGGTCGGCAACGTCGAGCAACACGAGCGAAGGTAGCGCGTCTGTCATCAGCGGTCAGACGCCGATCGCGGGAACCTACACGATTACGGCGCAGACCGCGGCGACCGCGACGTCGATTACGAATAATTCGGCCGCGGGCCACTCGATTTTGGACGGCGGCAGCAATAACGTCGTCATCGCGAATTCGTACGTCGCGATTACGCCGACGAACGGCTCGGGAAGCGCGGGCAGCGTGACGGTCAACGGTGTGACGGTCTCCTACAACGTCAACACCGACTCGGTGCAATCGATCCTCACCCGCATTCAAAACGGCGTTCAAGCGGCTACCGGCGATGCGTCGTTCACTGCGACGCTCAACGCGTCAGGACAAGTCGTGATCTCGTCGACGCAGCATCCGATTTCGCTGGGTGCGCCGAGCGATCAAGGCAATATCCTCCAGGTCTTCAAACTTACTGGCGCGCAGATCAATAACACGGGCACGAGCGGATCGGTCACCAGCACGTCCGATATCGGCGGAATCAATCAAGCCGCCTCGTTCACGAGTTCGTCGCAGGCCGGCTATCAAACGGCCGTCACGTCGGGATACTTTACGATCAACGGCGTCAAGATTACCGTCGATGCCGCCGGCGATAACACCGCCTCGCTCATCGCGCGCATCAATTCGAGCAACGCCGGCGTCATCGCGTCGTACGATTCAAACTCGAACCACATCACGCTCACCGCCACGGCAACCGGGCCGCAGAATATCGTCGTCGGCGCGGCGGGCGATACGAGCAACTTCCTCACGGCGGCGGGTCTGACGTCCGCGAGCGGCGCGACGACGACCGTCGGAACGCAGGCATCGGTCACCGTACAAAACCCGGCCGGCGTCACGAATACCGTGTATAGCAGCTCTAACTCGGTGACGACCGCGATCAACGGCGTGACGTTGAACATCGGCGCTGGATTCTCGACGCCGTACACGATTAGCGTTGCCTCGGACTCTTCGAAGCTGGTGTCGGCACTCAACACGTTCGTGTCTGCCTACAACGGCGCCATCACCGAGATCAACAACGCGACCGTTCCGCCCGCGGTCATCTCGCCGCAGACCGGCGCATCGACGACCGTTCAATCGGCTGCGGTCGGCGGCGGCGTCTTGTGGAACAGCGAGATCCAAAACGTCAAGGATCAGCTCACGAGCCTCGTCACCGGTTTCTTTGGCAACGGCAGTACCGGATACAACTCGCTCTCCTCGATCGGCCTGCAACTCACCGACTCGTTCACGATCCTTTCGACCGCCGCAAACGGCTCGCAGAACGCGAGCAGTTCCCAGCCGGTGCAGACGCAGCAGCTGCAGGGCACGGACGGAACCTTCCAACCGCTCGATGTAAGCAAGCTTCAGGCTGCGCTCAGCGCGAACTCCGCGCAAGTCCAGCAGCTCTTCCAGGGAAGCACGAGCATTACAAATCAGCTCGGAAACTACCTCGGATTGGTCACCGGATTGCCGACACTATTGAATAACGGGATCGTGGGATCGCTGCCGTCCGGCGGAACGGCGATCATCCAGGGCTTCGAAAATACGAATAACGATCAGATCTCGTCGATCACGGATCAGATCAAACGCATCACTGATTCGGCCAATCAGCAAGCGGATATGCTTCGTCAGGAATTCACGGCGACCGAAGGCCAACTGGCGGTATATCAGTCGCTGCAACAGCAACTCGGCGGTTTTTTAAAGGGTAACGGCGGTTAGGAACTCATGAAGGCGACGGCAGAGCAGAAGTATCTGGAAACGTCGATCGCAACGGCGTCCAAAGAAGATCTCATCGTAAAGATCTTCGACGTGCTGATCATCGCGGCGCAACAGGCATTCGACAAACTAACGAACGATCGCGACGATATCACGGGCATCCATAAGGCGCTCCTGCGCGCCCAGCGCGCATGCAGCTTGCTGATGGGATCGCTCGATATGGAAGTCGGCGGCGAGCTCTCTAAGAATCTCTTTCGGGTCTACGAGTTTTGGCACCACGAACTGGTGATGGCCAACATGCAGAAGGATCCAGCGCGGGTCGAGCGCTTGTTGCCGTACTTCCGTGATTATCGCGACACGTGGAACACCGCCGTCTCACAATTCAAAGCCATGAAGAACGCCGCGCGCACCGCGGAAAACGGAGCCGGGGGCTCGACCTTTGCAGCCGTCGGATAATCCCGGGCAAATCGCCCTCGAGGCCGTCGCGCGCGACATCAACGAACTCGAACGCCTCTGCGTCGAGATCGACGCGTCGATCGAAGAACGAAATTGGGAACGGTTGAACCGTGCGCTTTTCGATTCGCGGCGAGTGACGCACTCGATGGAGAACGCGATGGCCGAAGCAATGCCCTATCGAACGGCAGCGTTCGACAGCGCCGCGTATCAGCGGCTCGCGCAGATCTATTCCTACCGCCAACAGCGGATGGACCACTTACAGCAGATCCACGACGAGATCGGCGACCGCCTGCGGACGCTGTCGAAGTGGAAAGGGTATGCGCGTTCCGTCGCTGTGGGCGGAGGTTCTCGCCGTACCGCGGGGCTCGATAGCCGGCGCTAGCCGGACCAGATGTAGCTGATCTCTACCCGCTCGTGCCGTTCGTTCGCCGGGTGTGCTGAGCCAACGGGAACCAAACGCCGTTCGCCGTTTTGAAGCACCGCCATGCGTCGTCGTGTGGTTTCGTCCGGCGTTTCCCAGTGCTGCGGAAAGATGTTGCCGCTCCAGCGATCGTAGTGACCGCATCGCACGCCCCCGTGCAAGGTGACGACGAATCCGGCCGCGCGTAAACGGTGGCAGAAGAGATAATCTTCGTTGCAGATGCGCACGCGCGATGCTTCGTTCTCGATGTAGACCTGAGCGCTGAAATAGGGCGGGACGAGTGACGCGAGCGCGCAGACGCGTACGAGCACACAACCGAATCCGACGCCGGCGACCGCGACCGGGTCATGGTCGAACGCGGGAATCACGGCGGTCGTCGTGTTGTCCGGATCCCAGTCGTCCACGGCCATCGGGCGGAACCCGTCGCGCGAATAATACAGCGCGCCCGCAAGCGCGCATTGTGGATCGCGGTCGAGCACGTTCCAGAGCGCGTCGACTGCGTTGACCGGTACGATCATATCGTCGTCGCACATCAGCAGCAGATCCGCGCCGGCTTCGATCGCGCGCCGAACGATCAGTTCTCGCTGCGCCGGAACGTAATTGCCCGTGACGATCGCGCGCTCGATCGCGGTAATCGATGCCGGAAGTTCGAGGCGACCGATGCTGTCGAGAAAAGGCTGCGCCGGCGCGCCGCCCGTTGGAATGCCGAGAAAGAGTTTCACTCGGAAAGCGCGCTCTTGAACGCGGCGACGAGCGATCGCGCCGCCACATCCAATTGCGGCTCGGTTTGAAAGAGAACGCCGGTCGTGCGGTCGATGCGTAGGCGCACGAAGAGTTTTTGCAATGTCGTCATCGCGCTCTGCGCGTAGACGCGCAGCGCATTTTCGAGGGCGGCGCTTGCCGGATCGTTTGGATCGAGCCCCGAGAGACGCTGGGCCTGAAGCGCAAGCGTCAGTTGACGTGCCTTGACGAAATCCCAGCGTTCGCGTTCTTCGTTGATCTTCGTGAGAACCGCGAGCGTCGGTTCGGTGAGTTCGGTTTCGAGGAACAGCGCGTCGCGAGCTTGCGCGACCGGTTTGACCGGTCCCGGTTTGAGCGACCCCAAATCCGCAAGCAGCGTCCCGGCATATTCGGTGATCGGTTCCTTCTTGCCGAGGCGCTCGTGCAACTGAATGCGATGAAGCACTTGTGACTGCGCGTCGAGGTGCCGGCGCAGGCCGAGAAGATCGCCACCCGATTCGTCGGTTGCGCACGCGAGCGCGCTTGCGAAGATGCAATGACTCAGGATGGTCGGATCCTTCGAACCGCTGAACGTTCGCTCGAAGAAGGCGACCGTTGCCCGATCGAACTTCGCGTACAAAACTACCGCTTCACGAAGTGGGGGCGGTTCGGCCACCGCCGGCTCTGGTGCGGGTTCTGGTTCGGGTTCCGGTTCCGGCGCGGCCGGGGGCGGCGCAGCGGACGAAAGTGCCGCATCCGCCGCTTCGTGCACGAGCGTCTCTTCCGCGTCGAGTTCGTAGAACGGCAGTTCGTCCGCCGGTTCCTCGGCGACGATCGATTCGACGGGAATCTCGACCGGAATGAGCGGCGAGGGCGAGAACAGCGCCGGGTCCGCGCGCTCGACCTCGGTTGCAAACGCTATCGACGCGCGGTCCTTACGCTCAACCTTGAGCGCTTTTGCGCCGACGACGGCTGCTCCGGAAGCGCGCACGACCGGGGCCAGGAGCAGCGCTTGGGTACCGAGGCGCACGCCCAGCTTCCAGATGAACGTCCGGCGTTCGCCGGGACCAAGCTCACCGACGTTCAGACCGCTGCCAAGGAAGAGTTCCGCGGCGTCTTCGCCCGGGCTGCGCCCGTCGAAGACGAACGATCCGGGGCGGTATCCCGCACCCCCGGGCACGGGTACCGCTACAACGACGTTCTGAGCCGCTACAGCGCCTTCGTTCGCGACGCTGAGGGTGACGGTCACGACGGCGCCCGGAATGACGCCTGAGGGCGGATTTGCGACGACCGAAACGTTAAGGACGGCACTTTGGGCTTGCGGCAGCTGCGGGTCGTCGAGACCGATCCCGGCGTCGGCCAGGTGACGGGTCTGCCACGCGGTCGGTGACGGCGCGGCAAGGCCCAGCGAGGCTCGCTGCAGCTCGAGAAGCCGCATGTCGGCGCTCAGTTCGAAATCGGGGTCGATGTTCATTAGGCGCGGCGCGCGAAGAGCCGGGCAAAGAGCCCGCGCGGACGCTCGGGTTGCGGCGGTGCCGCGTTGACGGCTGCGTTGCCGTTGGCCGGTGGGGTTTCTGCAGCGGCGACGGCGGCCGCAAACTTCGGGCGCACCGTGATGCCGCGCGCCAGCAGTGAGGTTCGGACGTGGTCTTCGACGATCAACGTGCTGGCTCGATCGGCGGCCTCTTGCATCGCCAGGTGCGCGATCATCGTCATCCGCCGCGGGACGCCGGCGGCGGCCTGCGCGAGAAGCGCGCGCGCTTCCGGCGTGAACAGTTGCGTTCCGGGCACGAGCCCCGCGCGCGCGAGACGATAGTCGAGCACGGCCAGCGTGGTCGCTTCGTCCAGCGGATTGAGGCGAATCCAGGAGTCGACGCGGTCGGCGAGGTTACCGCGCTCGTTGATGCGCGTTTCCAGCTCGCCCTGCCCAAAGAGCAGAATGTTGAGCAGCTTGCGCTGCGGCACGTGAGAGTTGAGAAGCAAGCGCAGCGCTTCGAGATTTTCGTCGGTGAGATTCTGCGCTTCGTCGACGATCAACACGAGCGTGCGCTTTTCGAGCACGGCGGTCTCGAAGAAGAAGTTCTTGAGCGCGTTCTTGAGAGCCGCGCTGGATCGCGGCGGCAACGCAAGGCCGAAGACCCGGCCGATGGCGATCAAGAATTCGGTTTCGGTCGCGAACGTCGGGTCGAGAATTTTGCCGAGGACGATGCGGTCGTCGCCAAGCAGGTCTTGCTCGAGGGCGCCGCTGAGACTCGTTTTGCCGGTCCCCGGCTCGCCGAGGACGATGGTGAGTCCGCGCGATGCGTCGACCGAGTCGTACAGGCGTTCCTTCGCTTTGCGCAGCGCGCCAAGCTCGCAATAGAAATACGGGTCGGCCGTATCTAAAAACGGGTCGCGCTCG
>DASSZO010000190.1:0-14651 GCA_035702815.1 Candidatus Aquilonibacter sp.
GGCGATCCGTACGCGCATAACTTCACCGGAAACGTCACCGAGCTTTGCCCGGTCGGCGCCTTGACGTCCAAGACGTACCGGTTCAAGTCGCGTCCGTGGGATCTCAACCGGGTGCAGACGAGCTGCACGCAGTGCGCGGTCGGATGTCAGCAGTACGTGGACACCCGCTCGGGCAACGTGCTGCGGGCGCAGATGGTCGAGAGCGACGATCGCGTCTCCGACGGCTGGTTGTGCGACCGCGGCCGTTACAACATCGGTTTCTACACCTCGCCCGAGCGCATCACACAGCCGCTCTATCGCCAACCCGGCGGCGAGTTCGTGCAGATCGGGTGGGACGACGCCTTTGCAATGTGGGGCAAGGCGATTCGCGATGCGCAGGCGTCGGGCAAAGGCGTCGGCGCGATCGGCGGCGGCCGCTTATTGAACGAAGAGGCGTATCTGCTCGGCAGCGTCTTCCGTTCGCTCGGGGTCAAGAACGTCGATTGGCGTGCCGGCCGTCAAGTGACGGCGACGCCGGCGCGTCCCGGTACGTCGTACGAACAGATCGAAAACGCGGCGGCAATTCTTCTGATCGGCGAAACGCCGCAAGAGCGGGCTCCGATCATGTGGCTGCGCGTCGTCAAAGCGGTAACGAAGAACGGTGCCAAGTTGGTGCGGATCGCCAGTCGCGATCGCGCGCCGAATATCGCGCATACCGACGTTGCAAGCGTCGACGAAGCCGTCAAGCTTCTTCCGGACAACGGACAGGTCGTGGTGATCTGGGACGGCGTCGACGTTTCGCTCGGCGGCGCCGTGCGCGAAGCGATGGCATCACGCGGCGGCATCGGCTTCATTGCAAGCGAACAGCCCAACGCGCGAGGCGCCGAGGCGATGGGGATGCTGCCGGATGACGGCGGCATGGACACCTACGCGATGTTCGATGCGGCTGCGCGCGGCGAGATGGGCGTGCTTTCGCTCTTCGGCGTCAACCCGGTCCGAAACGGCATCGATACGGCCGCGATTCGTGACGCGCTCGGCGCAACGCCGTTCGTCGTCGTGAGCGAATTGTTCCTCACGGAGACGGCGCAGCTCGCAACGCTCGTCCTTCCCGCGCGTGCCGGATTTGAGAAGACGGGCACGACGATCGACATCGCCGGCGACCTCTTGCCGGTCAACGCGTCGCTCGAAGGTCCGGCGGGAACGCTCTCCGATCTCGAAATGCTCGTCGGACTCGCGCAGCAACTCGATCTGCCGCTTCCGACCATCGAAGAACTGCAACAAACCGTGCTCAAGAAGACGGCGCAACAGGGCGGTGCACCGCTGCGTCCGTTCGCTCGAGCCGCTACGGACGGCGACAATGATACGGGGCGCCCTGCGCGCAGTATCTGGGACGGCGGCGGCACCAGCGCTCACGACGAGCGGATCGCGGCCCTCCGTGCAGATCGCATCGTCCCGACGGAATTGGTGGAAGCATAATGCCCGACTGGATCATCATCCTCATCAAATCCGCGATACTGCTGCTCGTCGTCGTGACGACGTTTGCGTACGCGATGCTTGCCGAGCGCAAGGTGCTCGGCTGGATGCAACTGCGTCCCGGCCCCAATCGCGTCGGTCCGTGGGGACTGCTGCAACCGGCTGCCGACGCGGCGAAGCTCATTCTTAAAGAAGATCTCACGCCGCGCACCGCCGATCCGTTGATCTACCGGCTTGCCCCGTTCATCTCGTTGCTCACCGCCTTTTCGGTCTACGCGATCATTCCGTTCGGTGCCGGGTCGGTGGGATCGGTCGCCTCGGGAACGTGGGCGATCGGCAACGTCAATGCCGGCATCCTCTTTCTCATGGCGATCACGTCGATCGGCGTGTACGGCATCACCCTCGGCGGATGGGCGTCGGGCTCGAAGTATCCGCTGCTCGGCAGCGTGCGCGCGACCGCGCAGATGATCAGCTACGAGCTCGGCATGTCGTTGTCGTTCATCGGCGTCCTCATCCTCGCGGGCACGACGTCACTCGACGGCATCGTTAGCGCGCAAGCCAAATGGTGGTTCATCGCGCCGCAATTCGTCGGCTTCATCGTGTACCTCATCACCGCGGTCGCGGAAACCAATCGCGTTCCCTTCGACCTCGTCGAAGCCGAAACCGAGCTGGTCGCCGGTTTCCATACCGAGTATTCGGGTCTGCGCTTCGGACTGTTCTTCATTGCCGAGTACGTCAATATGTTGACCGTCTCGTGCATCGCCTCGCTGCTCTTCCTCGGCGGTTGGAACGCACCGTTCGGCTTGGGAGCGTTGCCGGTACCGGGCGTCATCTGGTTCGTGATCAAGGTCGCGTTCTTTATGTTCTTTTACATGTGGCTGCGCGCGACGCTGCCGCGTTTCCGATACGACCGCCTCATGGCGTTCGGCTGGAAGTTCCTCTTGCCGCTCGCGACGCTCAACCTCGTCGTAACCGCGATTCTCGTTGCCTTCATGGGACACTAAGGACTCTCGTATGCGCAAGCAACTCTATAACGTCGGTGCCATCTTAAAGGGGCTTTCGATCACCTTTAAGTTCATGTTCGCCAAACGCCCGACCATCGAATACCCATCGGTGAAGAAGCAGCACGCGCCGCGCTTTCACGGCCTGCACGAGTTGCGCCGGTACGGCGACGGCAAAGAGCGCTGCATCGGCTGCGAGCTCTGCTCGAGCGCGTGTCCTGCCAACGCGATCACGGTCATCGGCGCGGAAAACACGCCGGAGAACCGCAAATCGCCGGGCGAGCGCCATGCCGCGCGCTATGAGATCGACGAACTGCGCTGCATCTTTTGCGGGATGTGCGAAGAAGCGTGCCCGACCGATGCGATCGTGCTCACGCCGCGCTTCGAGATGTCCGACTTCAAGCGCGGTGCGCTCATCTACTCGAAAGATCGTCTGCTCGTGCCTCCCGAAGCCGGGGTCGGCACGCCTCCGGACGAGCGGCCCAACGGCATTCCCGCCGATCTTGGACGCGTTGCCGAAGTGAAATCGACCGTCGACGTCGATCAAGGCTACAGCGCAACCAACCGCGGCCAGATTTTGAAGAAGCAGCGGCGCGGTCTCGCGTCGCTCAAGAAGGGCGAGGAGTGGCAATGATTGCGTTCTGGATTCTTGCCGTCATCATGCTCGGCTCGGCGATCTGGTGCATCAGCTCCAGTAAGCCGGTCTACAGCGTGGTCGCGCTGCTGCTGCACTTCGCGGCGCTTGCGGCGATGTACCTCACGCTGCACGCCGAATTTCTCGCCGTCATTCAGCTGATCGTCTACTCGGGGGCGATCCTGATCCTGTTTCTCTTCGTCATCGCGCTGCTTTCGAGCGGCGTCGCGCCGTTCTCGGCCGGCCCGAACAAACTCCCGCGCATCGGCATTCCGGCCGTCGCGCTGTTACTCGTCGCGCTGGGCTTTCTGACGTATGCCGTCAACCACGCGGCGGCGACGGTTGCGAGCGCGACGACGTCGACGACGTCGCAACTCGGCGCCGTCGGGCAGGCCGGCGTCTTCGGTTCGGTCGCCGACTTCGGCAAGGCGCTGTTCACGACGTATCTCTTACCCTTCGAAGTCACCGCGCTCGTGCTGATGGTCGCCGTGATCGGCGTCATTCTGCTCGCCGGCGATGCGACGCCGTATGTCGCGTCGCGCAAACAGGCGGCCGAAGTACGGCGCGAGATGCGTGAGGCGATCGTGCGGGGAGGCGAATAATGGATCCGATGAGCGTTCCGGTCGCAGACTACGTCGGTCTATCGGCCGTCATCTTTTTCATCGGCGTTGCCGGCGTGATCGTGCGCCGTAACCCGCTGATCATGCTGATGTCGATCGAACTGATGTTCAACGCGGCGAACCTGCTGTTCATCGCGTTCTCACGAGCTTGGCTGCACAACGCCGGCCATATCTTTGCGTTTTTGATCATCACCGTTGCGGCCGCCGAAGCGGCTATCGGTCTTGCGATCGTCGTGACGGTTTTCCGGACTGCGCGGCACGTCGACGTCGACGACGTCGCGCTGATGAAAGGGTAACCAGTGCAGCATCATGTGATGGGGAACGAAGGGACGTATCCCTATTTGCTCTTGCTGTGGCTCTTGCCGCTGGCGGGAGCGATCGTCAACTGGGCGTTCGGACCGCAGCTCAAGCGCGCCGCAGGGCCGCTCGGCTCGGCGTTCGTCGGGGTGTCGTTCATCGCGACCGTTCTCATGTGGGGCGCGGCAACGCAGGGTGTGCCGGGCGGCGCCATCGGCGCGCACCAGTCGCTCTTTAGCTGGATTCCGGGCTTCGATTTCGGGCTCTTGATGGACCCGCTCTCGCTGCTCTGGACGTTGATCATCACCGGCGTCGGCTTCTTGATCCACGTCTACTCGATCGGCTACATGGACGGCGATAAGGCCTTCGCGCGGTTCTTCGCCTATCTCAATTTCTTCGTCTTTGCGATGCTGACGCTCGTGCTCTCCGACAATTTCGTCGGGCTGCTCGTCGGTTGGGGCCTCGTCGGCCTCGCGTCCTACTTCCTCATCGGATTCTGGTTCTTCAAGCCGAGCGCGGTCGCCGCGGCGCGCAAAGCGTTCGTCATCAACGTCGCCGGCGACGTCGGCATCATGTTCGCGATTTTTATGATCTTCGCGTCCGTGCATTCGATCGCGTACGGCGATGCCTTCGCCTTCACGTCATATCCGTCCGGATGGCTCTTCGCGATCTGTTTGTGTCTCTTTATCGGCGCCGCCGCCAAGTCCGCGCAGATTCCGCTGCACACATGGTTACCCGACGCGATGGAAGGTCCGACGCCGGTCTCGGCGCTCATTCACGCGGCGACGATGGTCACCGCGGGCGTCTATCTCGTCGCGCGCTGCGCGCCGCTGTGGAGTCATGACGCCAACGCCCAACTGCTGGTCGGGACGATCGGCGCGCTCACCGCGCTCGTCGGGGCGATCCTTGGCTGCGGTCAATGGGATATCAAACGCATCCTGGCTTACTCGACGATGTCGCAGATCGGATACATGATCATGGGCGTCGGCGTGGGTGCCTACGAAGGCGGCGTCGCGCACTTCTTTACGCACGCGTTCTTCAAAGCGCAACTCTTCTTGGGTTCGGGCATCATCATCCACGCGCTCAACAACGAACAGGACGTTCGGCGGATGGGCGGACTTCGCGCGAAGCTGCCGTTTGCGTTCTGGGCGATGCTCACGGGCGTCGTCGCGATCTCGGGTATCCCGTTCCTCGGGGCCGGCTTCTTTAGTAAGGACTTGATCATTCAAGGCGCTCTCGAGCATGGGCACCCGATCATGTATGCCGTCGGCATCGTGACGGCCGGAATTACGGCCTACTACATGTGCCGCATGCTCTTCATTACGTTCCTGGGCAACTATCGCGGGAACGTCGATCCGTCTGAACTGGGCATCCGGCATCCGGAGTTGGCCGGAACGCCCGCGCACGAAGAAGATGACGCGCATGAATCGCACGGCCGTGCGCCGGCATGGCTGATGAACGTTCCCGTCGCGATCCTCATGGTTCCGACGGTGCTCATCGGCTGGCTGATGTTCGGCGGCGAGAATTCACCGTGGGCGCACTTCTTCGCGCAAACGTTCCCGCACGAAACGATGGCGGCCCCGGCACCGGTGAGTGAGATGTTCACCGCGGTGATCGTCTTCGTGTGCGTGATCATCGGCATCGCCGTCGCGTGGATGCGCTACGGCGCGGCGCCCGCTGCGGAGAACGCGGTCGAACGCTTACGGGTCGAGTCGGTACGCATGCCGGCCGTCTTGACCAACGCCTTCTACTTTGATGCCGCGCTCGACTGGATCTTCGTCCGCGCGTCGCAACTGCTCGGAACGCTCTTCGGCCGATTCCTCGATCCGCAAGTGATCGACGGTGCCGTGCGCGAGACGGTCTTCTCGGCGCAGTGGCTCGGGACGCTCGTCCGGTCGTTCCAGACCGGCTTGATGCGCACGTACGCGTTCCTGATCGCAATCGGTGCGACGATCTTCATGATCTACTACGCGCTGGCTGCCGGAGGTGTCAAGTAATGCTGGTTCTCGCGCTGATCCTGCTCCCGATCGTCGTCGGGTTGATCATGCTCGTGATGCCGTCGCGCGATGAAAATCCGGTGCTCGCCAAGAGTATCGGAACCGTCGTCGCAGCCATCACCTTCGTGCTTGCGCTCGGGTCCAAGGACTCCGAGTTCTCGTACCAGTGGCTTTCGCGCCCGTTCCAAGCTGCGCTGCACTTTGGCGCCGGTTCGATCTCGTACTGGATCGTGCTGCTGCTTGCCGTTTGCACGTTCTCGGCGATTCTGGCGACGAATCTTCCGCGGGCGCGCGCATTTATCGGCCACATGCTGATCCTCGAAGGCGCGATGATGGGCGTCTTTTTGGCCAAAGATCTGCTGGCGTTCGCACTCTTCTGGGACGTCATGCTCTTGCCGGTATTTTTCGTGCTGCTCGGCTGGGGCGAGCATCCGGCGACCGCGTGGCGCTACTTCGTCTACAACTTTGCCGGCGGGTTGGCGCTCTTGATGGCGACGGCGGCGTTCGGCATTCTCTTCGGATCGACGGACGTGATCGGCCGGCCGGACGTGCACGTCATCGGCGCGTGGGTGCCGTGGATCTTCGTCGGGTTTGCCTTCGCGTTTTTGGTCAAGACGCCGGTTTGGCCGCTGCACACCTGGATGCCGTTGACGTACAGCGATACGCCGGCGCCGATGGTCGCCGTCGTGAGCGCCGTTCAATCGAAGGCGGGGCTGTACGGCCTGATCGTGATCGGGATGGCGTTCATGCCCGATTACCTCAAGGCGTACGGCGGGGTGTTCGTCGTGCTCGGTGTCATCTCGTTGCTTTACGGTGCGCTGACCGCGTTGATTCAAAATGACGCCAAACGCGTCGTCGCCTATTCATCGCTCTCGCACCTCGGACTGATCATCGTCGCGATTGCATCGTTCAATCCGATCGCGCTGCAAGGCGCCGTGATCTACATCATCGCGCATGGACTGTTTTCAGCCGGGATATTCATCACGCTCGGATACGTCGAAGAACGCGAAGAGACGCGGTCGCTCGTTCGTCTGGGCGGCCTCGGCGCGTCGAATCCGAAGCTCGCCGGCGCGCTATGCATCGCCGCGCTCGCTGCGCTCGGCCTGCCCGGCTTAGCCGGATTCGTCGGCGAGATCGTGATTCTCACCGGCGTCTTTCAAGCCGGATACACGTGGCCGGCGATTCTCGCACTCATCCCGATCGTACTTGCTGCGGCGTACATGCTCCGGCTCTTCCAAGGCATCATGAACGGTCCGCAAGTCGAAGATCTGCCGGTCCGCAAGGATCTCGGCTGGCTCGAAGGGATCGCGCTCGCGCCGATCGTGCTCGCGCTCGTCGTGCTGGGCGTGAACCCGCACGCACTGACGACCTTCGACCCTGCCGCGTACAACGCTACGCACGTCAATCAAGGAGTGGCAACGCGATGACCGTCAATGTGACGAATGCCGACTGGAGTGCGGTCGCACCGCTTGCGATCGTCGCGGTGACCGCGCTCGTCGTCTTGCTGGCGGATTTGCTCTCGCCCAAAAACGTCAATCGGTACGCGGCGATCGTGATCGCGCTGCTCGGTCTGCTCGTGGCGGGGTTCGTGGATTACGGACAGTTCCGAACCGGCGGCGACTATGCGGCGTTCGGAGGAGCGTTCATCCTCGGCGGATTCAGCACGGTTTTCGAAAGCATCATTCTGCTCGCGGCGATCGGCTCGGTTGCGCTCATGGGGGCAATCGGACGCGACGACCGCTTCGCGGGAACGATCGCGCTTTTGCTCTGGTCCACGAGCGGCGCGATGCTGATGGCCGGTGCCGGGAATCTCATGACCGTCTTTCTCGGTCTCGAACTGCTCTCGCTCGCGCTGTATTGCCTGTGCGGCATGGCGGAACGTCCGGCCGCGCGTGAGTCGGCGCTCAAGTATTTGATCTTGAGTTCGATGGCGTCGGCCTTCCTCGTCTACGGCATGGGGCTGCTCTTCGGGGCAAGCGGAAGCGTGGCGCTCGCCGACCTCACGAACCCTGCGCTCGCGTCGAGTCCGATCTTCTGGGTTGGCGCCGGCATGTTCTTAGTCGGCATTGCATTCAAGCTCAGCCTCGTGCCCTTCCACGCCTGGGCGCCCGATGTGTACGAAGGTGCTCCGCTTCCCGTCACGGCGTTCATGAGCGTCGCGACCAAGGCCGCGACGCTCGCCGTGCTCGCGCGGGTGATCTACGCGGCGTTGCCCGCCGGAATCGGCGACAAACTGCTGCTGCCGATTTGGATCGTCGCGGCGATTTCCATGATCGCGGGCAACGTCGGCATGCTCGCGCAGCACGACCTCAAACGCCTCATCGCGTATTCGGGTATCGCGCAGGTCGGCTACATTCTCGCCGCGCTCGCCGGCGGAACGCCGATGGGCCTGCGCTATGCGATCTATTACCTCGCCGCCTATACGTTCATGAATCTGGGCGCGTTCGCCGTCGCCGCGATGATCTCGGGCGATCGTGAAGAGGGCACCCGGCTTGCCAACTATCGCGGTATGAGCCGCCGTCATCCGGTTGCAGCCGCGATGATGACGTTCTTCTTGCTCGCGATGGCGGGCTTGCCGCCCACCGCGGGATTCCTCGGAAAGATTCTGATCCTGTCGGCATCGGTCAACGCCGGATATGCGTGGCTGGGCATCGTGCTCATCGTCGGTACCGCAATCTCGCTCTACGCGTACGCGAAGGTGATTCGCGCGATGTATCAGCGCGATGAACACGCGCACGTGAGCGAGGCGCACGTCTCGGTTCCGCTCGCATGGGCGAGCGCGGTGGTGTGCTTCGTCTTCGTGATCGCGATGACGTTCTATCCGCATACGCCGAGCAACATTCTCCCGCTTGTGAAATGACGCGTCAGCCCGACGTCTTCGCGTCGATCGGTGCCACCGTGCGCGCGATGCGCGCCCGGGTCGACCGCTCGCTCGTGGACGCCGGGCTGCGCCTGGGCCAATTCCAGCTGCTTCGTTTGCTCTGGGAGCAAGACGGGCTGACCCCCCGCGAACTCGCCGACGCGCTCGACGTGGAAATGCCGACGGTCACGCGTACGGTTCAGCGGCTGCTGCGTGACGGTTTCGTTCGCCGGGAGGCCCACCCGCAAGACGCGCGCTCGGTCCGCATCTATCTCACCGATCGCGGTCGGGGTTCGCGCGAGCGCGTCTCCCAGATCCTTGCTTCGGAGACCGAGCGCGCTCTCGACGGATTGAGCGCACACGAGCGGGCGGCGCTCATCGGAATGATGGAGCGCATTGCCGAGAATGTTCGTCACGAAGAGACTGCCCCGCGCGCTTCATCCGCAGTAGAATAGGGATAGCAGGGGAGGTCCAGCCATGGCCCGTCGCTTCGTGATTTCAGCCGCCGCACTCGTATGCGTTTTTGCCGTCGCGCTCTTTGCGTTACCGGCGTTTGCCGGACCGACGATCAACGTCGACGACGAGTGGGAAGCGTTGCATCCCGTCTTTCAATCCGATCCGGTCGGCGCGATCAAGAGCACGCGCGAGTTGATCGCGGCGGGCAAGATGGATCGCGCGATCAAGCACCTTGAAACGTATGTGGCGGCCCATCCCTTCGAGCCGGCGCCGCGCCGGTTTCTCGGCGATCTCTATTTCCGGACCGGTCAACTGGATCGTGCAAAATTTCAATACCAGTTGCTCTTGCGTCAGAATCCCGGCGATAAAGAAACGCACAACCGTTTGGGCACCGTCCTAGCGGTCGAAAATCACGTCGACGACGCGATCGCGCAATTCAACGCAGCGTTGCCGGGCACGGAATCGGTCGACGATCTCGTAAGCTTGCATCAACGCAAAGGCGATCTGCCCGCATACGAGCGCGATGTCGAGCGCATGTCGCACCTGTATCCGACCGATCCGGGTATCCAGGGCGAAGTCGGCCAAGTGTACAACGCAATTCATCAGCCCTATGCGGCGAGCGTTCATTTCCGTCGCGCGCTCGATGAAGATCCGACCAATCTCACCGCGCTCAACGGCCTCGGGCTTGCGCTCATGACGATGTACGATTTTGCCGGCGCCGTGAAGCAATTCAAGGCATGCCTGAAGATCGATCCGACGGCGTTTCAGTGCGAAAACAACATGGCTGCCTCATATCTGGAATCAAAACAGTTAGGCGAGGCTGAGATCGCGCTCGACCGGGCGTACCAGCTCGCACCCGAACGCGCGGAAACGTTTGTGAATCGCGGCTACCTTGCGGACATGCAAGGCGATTGGAAAACCGCCGCCGCGTTCTACGCGCAGGCGATTCAGATGTATCCCTATCTGCGCGAATCCTACATCGATCTCGCACTGGCATACGAAGATCATAAGATGTACGCGCTGGCGCAAGCGGCGTTGATCAAGGGGCTCGCGGCCGTACCCGACGATGGGCGTCTGCACTTCTTGCTCGGAAAAGCGTATGAGGCGCAGGGCGATCACACCGAGGCGGTGGCGCAGTTCAAACTCGCCGCTGCCGGCACCGATCCCGACGCCTCGCGCATCGCGCGCACCATGTACGCCCTCGACACGTCGGTCCCGACGCCGGAAAAGAGTAAATAGGGCCGCTTAGGGAGCCGTGCTGAAGAGCCGGCGCGCAAAGGGCGGGATCGAGGCAAATGCAACGTGCAGGTCGTCGTTCATCGATGCGACCTGGAAACCGACGCGTTGCCAAGCCGTCGCGAGAGCTGCTCGGCTAAAAATCGACACGTGTCCGTTTCGCGGCGCGATATACCACCATTCGATGCCGCGTGCATCAAATTCGGCGTTCTGCACGAGGGTGGAGTGAACGACGATTCCGTTCGAAGCCGCAAGCGCAAGACGTCGAATCGCGCGCATCGGATCGGTTTCGTGCTCGAGCACTTCGAAGCACGTCACGATGTCGTAGCGCCGGTCGAGGAGCGATGCATCGGATGCGGTGAAGGGATCGAAGCCTGCCGCGTGCGCGACAAACGGGCGGACTTCTTCGACGAACCGGCCGCTGCCTGACCCGTAGTCGAGCAGCGAGCGCTCGCGAAGCGAATCGCCGAACGTGTTCACCAAGAGGCGCGCCATATTCCGAGGGCGCGTTTCTTCGTAATCGAGATCGAAGCGGCCATAATCGGCGTTGTACACGCGCTCGGCAAAGCGTTCGTGGTTCCAGGAATCGAAGTGGCGCGTGAATACGAAGCCGCAGACCGAACACCGTTCGTACCGGACACGTTCACCGGTAGCGGGCTCGGCGAGCTCCTCGCAGTTCTTGGAAAAATCCACTTCTCCAAACGCTGCGGTAGCGTGCCCGCAGATCTTGCACTGGGACATCACAGGGCGACCGCGACCTTTTCAACGGCGCTTGCCCAGTCCCCGGGCGTACTCTGCCGGAAGATGCGCATGGATGGATACCACCCGGTCGTTTGACCGTCGATTCCCCAACGCCAGTCGGTGCCTGCGCCGGCCAAGAGCCAAACGGTCTTTCCCAGCGCACCGGCGAGATGAGCTACCGATGTGTCGACCGTTACGACCAGATCGAGAAGGCTCACCGCAGCCGCTGTTTCGCTGAAGTCGTCTAGCTTTGGAGCAAGATCCGTGATGAACCGTTGGTACGGCGAGTTCCGTAATTCGGATTCGCCCCGACCTTTTTGAAGACTGAACCACCGGATGTCGTCAAACGATTCGAAGAGCGGCGCAAACGCTGCCAGCGCGACGGATCGGAGATGATCCAAACGATGAAGCGTTCCGCCTTGCCAAACGATCCCGGCATTTCGACGGCGCGCATCGGCCGGGATGTGTCGGCGCCATCCTTCGACTGCCTCTTTGGAAACGGTCAGGTACGGACCATCGGGCGCCTCCGGATAACGGACGCCGAAGAGCCCAGGCAGCGAAAATGCGGGTATCTGTAGATCGTCGGCGCGCAGTTCGAAGGCGCCGAGCGACGCATCGGTAAGAACGAGATTCGGGAATGACTGACGAAAAAGCCTTAGCAGTGAAGGCGAGGCTTCGACGATCGTCTCCCCTCCCAGCGACGCAGCTTTCTCAAAGTAGCGTGCTAGGAATAGTTCGTCCCCCAGGCCTTGCTCGCGCGATATCAACAGGCGCCGGCCGTCGAAGCGCTTTCCGTCCCACGCCGGGTACGATTCGTAGCGGAACTCCTGTTTTAGGCGGTCGTCGCGGCGGCGCCATGCGAACTCGCGCCAGCCTTCGTCGTATCTGCCCGACAGCAGGTATGAGACTGCAAGACTGAAATGCGCGCGAACGTCGTGCGGCGCGATCGACGCGGCCTTCTCGAGTGCGCCGATCGACGCCGCCGCTTCGCCCATAACAGAGAGGTGACTTCCGTAGGCGCGCAATGCGTCAGCCGAATCCGGCGCGAGTGCCAAGGCGTGCTCGAACTCGGCTCTCGCTTCCGCCAGATGGTGTGTCGCGCAGAGAATTTGACCGCGCACGATACGCGCTTGGGTGGAATTGACAAGCGACAGTGCGCGTTCGCATACGCGCAAGGCCTCATCATAGTGCCCGGATTCGCGGAAGCGATCGGCGAGCGTGAGGAGCGCTGTTGCCGCGTTTTCTTGGGCAGCGGATGACGCGGGGTCCAACCGCAACGCTTGCTCGTAATCGCTCAGGGCGGCGTCGATTTTTCCTAAAGACCAACGCAGATTGCCAAGGTCGATCCAGGCTTGCGCGTTCGACGGGTAATCGGCCACGAACGCCTCGAGTTCGGCGACGGCCTCTTCGCGGCGGCCCAAGGCGGTGAGCACCTTTGTGAAATTGAGGCGCGCGGCCGCATGCGCAGGCGCGTGCTCGAGCGCCTGAGCGATCAGCGCGGCGGCGTCATCGAGTTCTCCGCGCTGAAAATGGAGCAGACCGAGGAGGTGCAATGCTTCGGCGTGGTTCGGCTCCGCGCGCAAGATCTCGCGATACGCGCGCTCGGCGTCGGCGACATTACCCGCCCGGTGGCTTGTCACTGCCGCTTGCAAAAGCGAAGCGATCGCGGGTGTCATTCGGTCCGTCGAAACGGATGGTATGCGAAGTCGGTTATCTCGACGAGCCCTTCGACGGCGATAGGGCGTTCGCGCGGGATTCCAAGCATATTGGATGCCGCGATGCCGTTGAAGTCGTTCGCTGTCTCGCCACGGAAATTGCCGGGATTGAACAGCGGCGCAAGATGCCAATAGAGACGATAGCCTAGACCGTCGATCTGCCGAATAAGCGATTCCGATCGATCGATCCGGTCATTCTCGACATAGAGAACCGGGCGTTGGCGTTCGATCATGGTTTGTGCCCCGAGGATCACTTCTTGTTCCATCCCTTCGACGTCGATCTTGATCAGGTCGACTCGGCCGATCCACGCATAATCATCGAGACGAACCTGGCGTACCGGCCTTCCTCTATCGAATTGGCGCGGTGAGATGCCGCCGAAATTCGTGGCTACGGCATAATTGATATCGGGAATAGAGAGCTCGTCATGAGAGCTTCCGACCGCGGCCTCGACGCATTGAACGTTTGCGAGACTTTGCAGCGCGACGTTCGCTGCGAGTGCTTGAAAGACGATTCGCTGGGGTTCAAAGGCGTAGACAAAGCCGGCTCGACCGACGTGTTTCGCCAGCGCAACGGTGTGCGTACCGATGTTCGCGCCCACGTCGAGAAAGATTCCGCCAACCGGACAGAGCTGCCGCAGCAGGTCGATTTCAAACTCGCAACACTCGCCGTAGCGCTCGAGCGAATGTCCCACATAACGATCGAACCGGTTGTAGAGCATCGGTCCGTACCGGGTCGTTGTAAGCGCGTTGAAATCGTCAGCGGTCACAACCGTGATCGATCTATTTCTTGGCTATGCAGTCGATTTCGACGCGGACGCCTTTGGGTAATCCGCTAACCGCGACGGTCGAGCGCGCCGGCTTCGACTCGCCGAAATACTTGGCGTAGACGTCGTTGACCGCGCCGAAGTCGTTCATGTCGAGGAGAAAGATCGTCGTCTTGACGACGTCGTCGTAATCAAAGCCCGCTTCGCGTAGGACGGCGCCGAGGTTCTTGCACACCTGCTCGGTCTGCGCGGCGACGTCGCCGTCGACGACGTTCCCCGTTTTGGGATCGAGCGCGATTTGGCCCGAGCAAAAGAGCTCCTTGCCTTCGCGAATTGCTTGGCTGTACGGTCCGATCGGGGCCGGCGCGTCGCTGGTCGAGATGGAACGGCTCATGCGTTGACCGCGTCGCGCGTCATCACGCCCTTGAACGCCATCGGCGGTTCGTCGGTGATTCCGAAATTGTTCTTGTAGAGCTCGTCGATCATGCGCATCTCGTCGTCGGTGAGCATCGGTGTTTCCGGGGCTGCGGCAAATTCGCGGAGCTGCTCGCGATTGTAGATGTTCGGCAGAATCGTCATCACCCGCGGCTCCTTGAGCAGCCACTGGATGGCGGCCTGTCCGAGCGTACGGTTCGGAAGCTCGAGGAAGCGAAGCTGTTCGACTTTCTTTACGCCGTTGGTCAGCCAATGACGCGGACGGTGGCTGCGATGATCGCTCTTGGGGAAAACGGTGTCCTCGGTATAGTGCCCCTCGAGCATTCCGCTGGCGTGCGGAACGCGAATCATGTAGCCGGTATCGGCCTTGGAGTCGTACGCGGCTTTGATCTGCTCGTCACCCGGAAATTGTTCGAGCATGCTCCAGATGATCTGAAGGCTTG
>DASSZO010000053.1:0-3924 GCA_035702815.1 Candidatus Aquilonibacter sp.
GCGCCGTTCCGCCGTTCACGATCAGCTCCATCGAATGCGTGTTGCTCGAAACGTAATTGGGGTGAGTGCGAGCGTTCGCAACCGTTTGATTCGGAATCACGACGGTGAAAAGCACTTGACCGATGTTGCCGTGAGGGCTGGGGCTCGGCGATGGGATGGGGCCGCCTCCACCGCATGCGGACAGAGAAATAGCGCAAACAAGGGCGCTGAGAATAGGCAGCGTCTTTTTCACCAGGAACCTCCGGCGGGTCGAGCACGAACTGCCGCATCGTACCGGGCGCCCGGTCGATATGTCAATAAATGGAATCTGCAGCTAGGCCAAAAGACCCACGCGCGTTAGCTGCGGAAGAAAAAGACCGCAGTCATCGTAACGCCGATCGCGATGACGATCGTGCGCGCGACGTTGCCTGGAACTCGGCGAAAGAATTTCGCGCCCATGTACCCGCCGAGTAACGCGGTAACGGCCATGAGCACCGCAAAGGGCCAATCGACGATCCGCGCCACGACGAAAGGCACGAGCGCAACGCCGTTGATGGCAACGCTCAGCACGTTTTTCATGCCGTTGGTCGCGTTGAAGCTCGGCAATCCCGAAAACGAGAGTACCGCGAGCATCAGAATGCCCATGCCGGCACCGAAATAGCCGCCGTAGATTGACACGAAGAATTGCACGATCAACTGCCATCCCTGATGGTGTGGATCACCATCGTGCGATTTCGTCAATAACGGGCTGAGCGCAAAGACCACCGTGGCGAAGAGCAAGAGCCACGGAATCAACCGGTTGAAGGCGGCCGCCGGCGTGAGCAGCAACAGCACGGCTCCAATCAACGCCCCGATGCTGCTGACGGCCAGCACCGAATACAACAAGCGTTTGTGCGGCTTTACGTCGGGCCAATACGCTCGCGCGCTGCCGAACGTCCCGACCCACATCGCCGCGTTGTTCGTGGCGTTGGCCGGAATCGGTGGCACCCCCGCAAACACGAGCGCCGGGAAGCTCAAAAAGCTTCCGCCGCCCGCGACGCTGTTCATCGCGCCGGCAAAAAACGCCGCAACGACGGGCAGCAGGTCATGCCAATTCAACGTTTCGACCGCTATGAGCCGGCGACTTTTTCGCGCTTCGTGACGCGGTACACGCGACGGACGTTCTTGAGGTTTCCGAGTTTCGTGAGCAGTTTGTGCAGATGGTCGAGATCGCGAATCTGCACCGTGAGACTGGTTACGGCGACGCCGTCGCGACGCACGCGCGCCGTCACCGAACTCACCGTCGTCTTGAGCTCGGCAAACACCGCCATGATGTCTTGAAGCAATTGCGAGCGGTCTTCGGCTTCGATTTCGATGTCGACCGCATGCGTCATGTCCTTGTTCTCGGTCCATTCCGCTTGCAAAATACGCTCGGGCGTCGCACTCATGTACGCAACGTTCGGGCAGTCCGCGCGGTGCACGCTCACGCCGCGTCCGATCGTCACATAGCCGATGATCGGGTCGCCCGGCACCGGCGAACAGCACTTCGAAAGACGTACCAGCACGTCGTCGACGCCGGCAACGCGCACGCCGCTGGCTTTGCGAGCTGTCTTGCGTACGGGAGTCTTGCGGATTTGCGTGAGCTCGACGACGTTGTCGGTTTTGACTTCGTCGCGAATGCGGTTCACGACCGACGCCGCCGATGCATCGCCGAAACCGATCGCCGCGAACAGATCCGTCGGCGACGCGTAATTCATGCGATGGGCGATCCGTTCGATCAGTTCGCCACGGGCAAGATCGGGACGCAGATGCGCGCGGGCGAGTTCCGTTTCAAGCGACTCCTGGCCGGCCAGCACGTTTTCCTCGCGCTGCTCCTTGCGGAACCACTGTTTGATCTTATGCTTCGCGCTCGAGGTCTTGACGATCGAAAGCCAGTCGAGCGACGGACGGCCGCCCGATTTGTTGACCAGAATCTCGCAGATGTCGCCGTTCTGCAGCGAGTAGTCGAGCGGAACGATCCGGCCGTTGACCTTGGCGCCCACGCAATGATTGCCGACGTCGGTATGAACCTGGTACGCGAAATCGAGCGGCGTGCCGCCGGCGGGAATCGAGAAGACGTCGCCGCGCGGTGAGAAGATAAACGCCTGCGAATCGAACAGATCGAGCTTGAGGCTCTCCATGAACATCCGCGAATCGCGCATGTCCTTTTGCCATTCCAGCAGCGCGCGAAGCCAAGAGAGTTTGTTCTCGAATTGGTCGGCCTTGCCGCCTTCTTTATAGCGCCAATGCGCGGCGATGCCGTATTCGCTCGTGCGGTGCATCTCCCAGGTGCGAATCTGAATTTCGAGCGGCTCGCCCTGCGGCCCGACGACCGTCGTGTGCAACGACTGATACATGTTGGGCTTGGGCATCGCGATATAGTCTTTGAAGCGTCCCGGCAGCGGCGTCCACATCGCGTGAACGGCGCCGAGTGCGGCGTAACAGTCTTTGACGGAATCGACGATGATGCGAATTGCGGTCAGGTCGTAAATCGTCGAAAAATCGCGGCCCTTCTTGATCTTCGAATAGATCGAATAGAAATGCTTCGGCCGTCCTTGGATTTCGGCGTTGACCTTCATCGCCTTGAACTCGCCGCGCAACTTCGCGATCGCCTCGCCCACGTCGTTCTCGCGTTCGCGCCGCGTCTTCGCGACGCGTTCGACGATTTCGCGATACCCTTCCGGTTCCAGGTACCGCAGGCACTCGTCCTCGATCTCCCACTTGATCTTCCAGATACCGAGACGGTGCGCGATCGGCGCGTAGATATCGAGCGTTTCACGCGCGATCGCGCGTTGTTTCGCCGGCGGAAGACTCGCGAGCGTGCGCCTGTTGTGCAGGCGGTCGGCGAGCTTGATGATGATGACGCGAATGTCGCGCGCCATCGCCATAAACATCTTGCGCAGGTTTTCCACCTGCGCATCTTCTTTCGACTGATAGGGGATACGCGTCAGCTTCGTGACGCCGTCGACGAGGATCGCAATCTCCTCGCCGAATTCCGCCGCGACTTGTTCGCTCGTGATCGACGTGTCTTCGACGACGTCGTGCAGCAACGCGGCGGCGATGGTGCTGCGGTCCATCTCGAGCTCGGCCAGGATGCCGGCGACCGCAAGCGGATGTTCGATATACGACTCGCCCGACGCGCGCCGCTGGCCTTCGTGGGCCCGGTCAGCTACCTCATAGACGCGCCGCAGCCAGCCCGCCTCGAGGGACGGGTCGTAGGTCTGGACGGCGGCGATGAGTTCGGCGATGGTCATGAGGTATATCTACTAATACTCTCATATCGGCCGAACGGGATTCAAGGATGGAGTTTATCGCGGAACATGATCCCGTCGATCTTGCCGTTTTGGATCGTCAAAATCTCGTAGACGCTTGCGTTGGTGCAGACCATGCGATAAACGTAGCCGCGCACGCCCGCCGGAACGCCTTCCATCGCAGCCGGTCCGACCCATACCGTTTTCACGAGAGAACCCAGCGTCCCCAGAGCCCTCGAGGTCTGCGCGATCTTGCTCGGCACCAGCTTCGCCTGCGTTTGATCCGCGTAGTGGGTCACGTCCACGACGCCGGCTTGCCACGAGACGAACTCGCGTCGCGCGATTTCGGTGACGGTCGGGTCTTCGGGGGGCGGGGTCGGGGTGGCAACCGGCGCGGGCGCCGCATTGCCGCGCGCAAGCGCGACCGAAGGTGCGCCGAGGAGCACGACGAGCGCGAGCGCGCTAGTAATTGATGAACGTAACGATGTCAGTGCCAACGAGTGCCTCACGACCCTTCAACGCATTGAGCTCGATTAAAAATGCGAACGCTTCGATTTTCGCTCCAAGCCGCTCCAGCAGCCGGCGCGTTGCCGCCGCCGTTCCGCCGGTCGCCAAGAGGTCGTCGACGACGACGACGCGGTCGCCGTTTCCCAGGGCATCCGAGTGGATCTCGAGC
>DASSZO010000069.1:0-14850 GCA_035702815.1 Candidatus Aquilonibacter sp.
GGCGAAGGCTACGGCGCGAAGATCCAAAAGGGCGGACAGTATCGCCAGGATCAAAGCCTCATCGTGTTCGATGTGCGCGTAGGCGAGTGGTGGCTGAAGCCGGATGCGGTGAAAGACGTTGCCGATAAGCTCGGGCTCGACGTGGTACCCACGTTCGATACCATGACGCTTCGCGATGCTGTCGCGCTCGTCCAGGGCGGCAACCTTCATTCGCACTGGCCCGATGCGAAGATCGAAGGACTCGTCGGTAGGCCGGCGGTTGACCTCTACACGCGCAAAGGCGATCGCATCGTAGCAAAGGTCAAAGTCAAAGACTTCATCGACTACGAACGCCGGAAGGCGTCATAAGGATAATTATGGGACTTAAACAGGCTGATACTTTCCAACACGCCAGCTATCCAGGCATTACGATCACTACGATGCAGGACGAAGATGGAAAAATCTCATTCACGATCAAGGGCGAAAATCTGGATCACGTTCGTATCGTCGAGGAGCAAATGCTAGAAGCGGTCACTAACGCTGGCGGCTCCATCAGCAAACGTACTGAGCGGACCGAAGGCTGATTTAATGACCAAGAACACAACACCGACGCGCAAAAAGATTGCCGATGAGATTGAAGGCTGGGCGACCGGGGCATTTGCTGCTGGTCGTCGCCCCGACATTTTGTCGGCAACCGAAGCCGTAGCGGACTACTGGCAAGAGATCGTTGCGGCGTTGCGCGAGAACGAAACGGTGATGCAGGCTACCGAGCTTGGTTCAGATCCGCCTAAGAATCAATGGCAGCGCGGTTGGAACGCTGCGATGAATCACGTTCGCGATGCTTGCGGCCTGCCGCTCAAGCGCACCTGAGGGCACTTTGGTCATAAATGAAAGGACGAGCGTGAAGGGACCTGTATCTGAAATCTACGGAAGCCATGCGGACCTCGCTGCGCTGAACGAGCGCGTCGAGAAGAAGTTGATTTCCCGCAAAGAGCATCCGTCGATGCCCGGTGTACTCATCTACAACTACACGCCGGTCGCGCAGTACGAAACGGCCTGGGATGATCATGTCTTGCAGGCTCGTGGCTTGGTATGCAGGCATGATGGAGAGATCATCGCTCGCTGCCTGCCGAAGTTCTTCAACCACGACGAAGTAGAGTCGTTGCCTTGGCACCTGCCGTTCGAGATCACGACTAAAATGGACGGCTCGATGTTCCTGCTCCGAGAGTTGCCGAGCGGCGAGCGCATAACGGCAACCCGTGGATCATTCATGTCGGAGCAGGCGGAAGCCGGACGCGCACTCCTCGAACGCCTGTACCAGCACGTCGTCTTTGATCCGGCAGTAACGTACATCTTCGAACTGATCCACCCGCTTTTCCGCATCGTCGTGGATTATGGGCAGCGCACGGACCTCGTGCTGCTCGCCATGATCGAAACGGCTACGGGTCGAGAGTTACCGCTAGCTGAGGCACCCACAGGCGTTTCCGTTGTGGATCGCCACGCGTGCGAGAACATCGGTCACGGCGAACATCTTCTGGCTCTGGAGGAGCCGAACGCCGAAGGCTTCGTCGTGCGGTTCGCGGATGGCACCCGTGCGAAGGTGAAGTTTGCCGAGTACAAGCGCCTGCATCGCCTTGTGACGGGTGTCTCGAATCGCGTGATATGGGAATACCTGCGCGATGGTCGGGACGTTTCCGAACTGCTAGACCGCGTTCCCGATGAGTTCAACGATTGGGCGCGAGCCTGGCTCGACCGCCTGCGCGGTGACTACTTCGCAATGGAGCTAAACGCGCTATCGGTTGCGAAATACGTTGCCGACGCTTTCCCGACGCGCAAGGATCAGGCCGTCCACATTATGACTAATGCGAAAGTCGAGTCCGCAGTCATCTTCAAGATTCTCGACGGCAAGCCGTACGGAGAACTCATCTGGAAGCTACTCGAACCCGCGTACGAACCGCCGCCTTTCGCGGCGCGAGCGGAAGCCGCATGATCGCCCGATAATCGGCGCGGTGCGGTGAGGAAGCGCCCCATGCCGACTGGAACGCCTTCAAGATGAATGACGGGACGCTCGAAGACTTTATCGCCATCCACGGGGGCGATTATGTACCGCTTCGCCACGAAAGGCGATCGACGCGCAGTCCGGTGCACGCCGGACCCTACGGGTACCGCTGGAGCTGCGGCGCCGAGATCGTCGTTGCGCAAGGCGGAGGCGGCGTTCGCTTTCGGTATGTAAAGCTTTGCACATCGCACCGGCAACTCTAAACGCTCGCAAGGATGATACTCCACCAAAGCGCGTTCTGACAGTCGAAAAGGCGAACACACGTTGGGGGGAAACGCCTCATCGAACCCGTGAATTTATCTTCCCAACCGAAAGCGAGGTTGGGACGTGAACGACGACCGTAAAGACACCGCGCCAAACGATGCGTTCTACGATGACAGTTCGAGCGCACTCGGGCTTTCCCACGCCGCGAACGTGAAGTCCCCCGGCATCGAACAGTGGAAGCGCGAGGAGGACGAGAAACTCAAAGCCGCGTTGCGTTCATCGGGGATCCTGCGCGATCCCGAGGGCAACGTGATTCCAAGCAACGCTGGCGCCTACCGCGACATCGAAGCGCGCACGCGCGAGCTCCACGCGCAAGGCATGCCGCTTGCCGAGGCAACCCGCGTTGCGCTCGAGGAGATGCCAGCGACACCGGACGAGGCGAAGGTCGGTGCACGCGATTCCTATCTTGGGGACTCCGTCGTGAACCTCATGAGCCGCAAGGCTCCCGGGCACGGGGGAAGCGGCAGCCGCGGCGCTGGGAAGCCACCGAAGCCAATGCGTTCGGAGGGTTGCCACGCGTGCAAGGCGCGCAACACCGAAGATGTGATCGTGTGTCAGAAGTGCGGCGCCGAATTGCCGATCGCGGCGAGCAAGAAGCGCGGGCGTCGCGCAAAGTTCCCCGGCCGCCACGAACGCGTGCGCACGCGCATTTCATCCAAGGCGAAGTCGGGTATCGCGAAAGCCGGGCTTTCCGATTCCGATGCGTTGGAGATACTTGGGCTGGCGCTCGCAACCGGGAGAACCTTCGAGGCCGTGCGTTCGGAACACGCTTTACAGCGCGCGAGCGACGTGGCATAATAGATTTGCGGCTGCGCCGACTTCGGAAAGCGCAGATATTTGACCGCCAAAATTAACGAGAGGAACCGGCACGCACGGTTCCTCTTTCATTTGTACGAGGCGCGCGCATGGCGAAGCGAATCCGGAACTACCGGAAGTATCGCTCGCAGCGCGTGATGGATGCGATCGAGCGAGACATCGCCGCGCGAAACTTCGCCTCGACCGTCTGCACGGGCGTGACCATCGACGCCGCAACGGCGACGGCGGTCATCACTGAAGGGCGCGACGTTTTCGAGATGGCGCGAGCGGCGAACGCCGCGCTGAAAGGCTTGGCATGAAGGTTTTTGCGCCGCTCGTCACCTTGTGGAACTCCATTGCGAACGTGCTTTCGGCGTTCTTCGTCGATGAGTACGAGCAGGAACCGGCCGCCAACCGCACGCGCGACCTACCGAAACCCAAGCGCGCCGCGTCGTCCCGCAAGACGACGTCGAAGAAGAAGCCAGCCAAAAAAGTCGCCCGTAAGAAGAAGAGCGCCGTCAGGAAGGCTCCGAAGCGGAAGGCCTCGCGGTGAAGACGCCGGTCTGTCTTTTGTGCGGTCGCCGATACGCGACGGCGCAGTCCCGTGACACGCACGCCGCCACGGCGCACCCCGGCATCCCCAGGGAAGCGTGGCGCGGCGTAGCGCAGGATCATCCGGGCGTTGAGTTTCTTCCCGCCATGCCCGGCCGCAAGACGCAGCCGCGCGCGTTGCCCGTCGCAACCAGCGACCAGGTGCTGCCGCGCCGCACGTTACCGCCGAAAGAGGAGTGCGACCAGGCTGACGGCTTGGATGCGCTTCCGTGGGTGAAGTACCCGCGCAATGAAGTGGAGGCGAGCAACGTCGCGGCGCTTCTAGGGAAGCTCGCATCGACGATCGCGGCAAACTCGCGCGAGCACGAAATCATCCTGTCGTACCGCGACTACTTCCTCGCCATGGGCGCGCGCCTCGCCAAACAGAAAGCCGTCGCATGAACGACCATCCGGACATCGTCGACCCCGACGACGAGTGCTGATGCAGCCGTATCTGACGGAAGAGCAGGCATTTGCGCGATGGGTGGCACGCGTCGCCCGCGTAAACGCGACCTGCGTCGTCTGTCGATCGAGCGCAGCGCACCCGTCCTCGGGTGTAACCCCGAAATCTCTGGGGCTTGTACCCAGAGTTCGCCGGAGGGTAGGCGCGAAGCGCCGTTGAGTCATTCCAAAGTCATCCACGGAAAGGCGAACAAGCACCGCTCCGAGGATAACACTTACAAGGATCACCACTCATGGCCGATGGAGGTAAACACCGAGGACTTCCACTGGAGCGCAAGGCTGACCTCAAGAAGCGTTACGAAGCGGGCGAACCCGTCGCCAAGCTCTCGCGTGAATTCGGCGTCCGACGACACACGATCGCCGAGTGGGCGAAGAAAGAAACCTGGACCGTCCACGTCTCCGTCCAGGTGGACGCGAAAACCGTCCAGCAGAGGGCGCAGTCAAACGTCATCGACCTCGCCAGCCGCAAAGCGGTTGAACAAGCCGAAGCGGATGGCACGATCGACGAGATCAAAGAGAGCATCGCCGCGCACCTGCTCGCGACGGCCGAAGCCGACAAGCTCGCCGGCGAATACATGGTCGACCTACTCGAAAAGGCGAAGGCTGGAGCCATCACTCCGGCGGCGAGTCCAGGTGAGCAGACGATCGCGGACGTTGCGAAGGCCGTCATGGCCGCCTACCGCACGTTCACGGCCACCGTACGCGAGAACGCCGGCATCAAAACGGGCGCTCCGACGCTGCCGCAAGAGAAACCGAGCAAGGTCGACACGGTCAAGCTCATCGTGGTGCGACCTCCGACCGGAACGGATGGATAGATGGGTCGCACGCTCGAGATTCCGGTGCTTGAAAAGCAGGCGGAGCAGATCGAGTGCGACGACGACCAGGCAGCAGCGCGCGGTGGGAATCGCGCCGGCAAAAGTATCGGCTGGGGTTATTGGCTGTTCTTCAAGCGGCTGCAGGTCTATCCGCGAGCCGTGCACGCCGTCGTCGGACCGGACTACGATAACCTCCGGCGCGGGTTCTTCCCGCTCTTCTGCGGCATCCTCGATAGCCTCGGCTGGGAAGAGGGTATCGATTATCGGTACATCGCGAGCGGTGCGCCGCGCATCTTGTTGCCGTATCTGCACAAGCACGCGAAGCTGCACTCCATTTCGATCAAGCTTGCTGAGCGCCTGAAGGGCGCCGCCATCCAGACGCTGCTGCTTGAAGAGCCGCAGGCGTGGGGCACGAAAGAGCAGAGCGGTCGACGCGGCTACGAGATCATCATGACGCGTCTGTCGCACTCGCAGACGAGCCAAACGCTCTACCCCGACCTCAAGCCGCAGATGCGGATGAGCTTCAATCCGCCGGCTGAGGGAACGTGGCTCTACACGCTCATCGAAGAGCAGTGGAAAAAGAGCGGCTTCCGGTGCTGGCAGATGTCGGTGCGCGAGAATTGGCTGCTCGCCGGCCGCGAAGACTACATCCGCAACCTGGAGAACACGCTCGACCCGCAACGGCAGCGGTCGGAAATCGACGGCTATTGGGCAACGGGCGGCGGCGGCGTTTATTACGCGTTCAATCCGAACATTCACGGCGCGCCCCCGGATGGTATTCCGGCGGTCGACGCGGTCGATTACGGCGAGCCACTCAAGTGGACGTGGGACTTCAACGTCGGTGAGATGTGCACGCTTATCGCGCAGGTCTTCCGGCAAACGAAGATCGACGATCCACAGGCGATCGGCGGCTTCCGATACGGCGTGCCTAATTGGCAGCCGATGGTCATCCGCTTTCTCGCGGAGATCACCCAGAAGAACAGCAGCGTCCCGCAAATCATCGAGGCGTTCTTGGCCTCGCCGTGGTTTACGATCGCGAAAGAGATCGAAGCGAAGACCGGCAAGCCGGGCATCGAGATCTGCGGCGACCCGTCGGGCGGCGGCCGTTCGGTGACGGCTGATTCGCGGACGTCGTCGCGCCGGCCGTACGAATTCATCATGTCGGAGCTGCGCAAGGCGGGGCTGCATCCACGCCAGATCTGGCGCCGGTCGGCGGGCTCCGTCAAGGACGGCGTCTTCGACATGAATGCGCAGATGGTCTCGGGCGTTGCGCCCAACCACCTCTACGGCATGACGGTCAACGTGCCGGCGTGTCCGCGGTTCGTGTACGACTTGCGGAATTTGAATTGGGACGCGGCCGGTAAGGATCTCGCCAAGAAGGCCGGTGAGATCGGCGACGCATCGGACGCCGCGCGTTATCTTGTCACCGTCGAGCGCCATCCGGCGAACGTCACTTGGGCATCGGTTTCGACCGTGCGGAAATCGTGAAAGGAGCGCGATGGCAACTCTTGGCGAGCGGCTACGCGCGTTCTTGAACCCTCCCGCGGAAAAAGCATCGCAGACGAAGGCGCCCTACGCGACGAGCGTTCGCGCGCAGTTCCACATCGCCGCCGGCCAGAACCAGCTTCGCCGTTCGACGCGGATGCTGCGTGAGTTTGCCGACCGCAACGAGGCGCTGCGTACCGCCATTAATTGGCGCAAGCAACAGGTCTCGCAGGGTGCCTGGCGCATCGTCCGGACGGACGACGAGAAGAAGGCGCCCAACCCGAAGGTCGTCGACGCCGTCAAGGCGCTCTTGCGCGTCGTGAATCCAAAGCGTGAGTCGCTGCGCTCGCTGCTCGATCAGGTCGTTGAGGATCTCTTGGTTCTTGACGCCGGCTGCATTGAGAAGGAGAAGACGTTCGGCGGAAAGATCGTGGCGTTGTGGGGCGTTGACGGTGGCACCATCGCGCCGGATCCGAATTGGGACGGCCGCAGCACGAAAGCCATCCGCTATCGGCAGTTCATCGACGGCCAGCTTACCGCTGAGCTTCGGAACGACCAACTCATCTACATGATGCAGAATCCGAGCACCCATCGCGTGCTGGGGTGGTCGCAAGTCGAAACGCTGGTGCAGGTCATTGAAGCGGAACTCTACGGCGAAGCGTACGACTACCAGATGCTGCGCCAAGCGGCACCGGCGGGTGTGCTCGATTTAGGCCGCGGGCTCTCCGACGAGCAAGTCGAGTCGTTCCGTCAATACTACGAATCGGAAATCGCCGGGTCGAAAGACCTTGCCATCTTCGGTGGCGGCGACCCGGGTTCTGGAACGGGCATCACCTTCGAGCGATTCGGTTGGTCGCCGCGCGAGATGCAGCGCGATGCCTATAAGTCGTGGCTCATCAATAAGATCGCGTTCGTCTTCCAGGTCGATAAGACGATCTTCGGCCTCGTTGACGACGTCAACCGTTCGACCTCCAACACGCTGACCAAGCGCACGGATCAAGGCTTCACATCGCTTGCGCGGCTGGTGGCGGAGTATTTCACGCGAGAGATCGTGTGGGAGATCGACGAGAACCACGCGTTCGAGTTCACCGACCTGGTTTCGGTCGATCCGATGATGCTTACGCGCAAGCGCGCGATCGAAATGTCGATCGGCGTGACAACGCCCAACGAAATCCGTGCGGAAGACGGCAAAGAGCCGGTTGCGTGGGGCGATGTTCCCTACGTCGCGTCGTCGACGCCAACGCCGGACCCGCTCGAAGACGACGAGCAACAACCGCAACCCAAGCCTTCCGGCGCTGCAAAGCCCGGTGATGACGAAGACGAGCCGGCCGGGAAGCGGCTGGGCAACTGACCCCGACCAACAAGGAGCACTACATGCCCGGTACGATCCTGAAGCCGCCTCCTCCGGAGGTTCGGCGCGACTTCAAGGTTCACTCCAACGCCGCACTCAAAGCCGTCCGCAAAGACGTTGGCGGCCGCGAGGTCAAGTATCTCGAAGGCATTGCCTCCTCGACGGTGCGCGATCGCCACGGCGATACGATTACACCGAACGCGCAAGCCATGATGCTGGAAAAAGCCCGTCGTCTGACGATGTGGCTCAATCACAGCTACGACGTGCCCGAAGACATCCTCGGCACGTGCGAAGAGAGTGAACTGCGCGCATCGACCGACGCCGACGGCAGCGACATCCTCGATTTGGTCATCCGCTGCCACGTCGATGAGGAAAACCCGCGTGCGCTCAAAGCGTGGAAGCACGTCGAAGGCGGCACGCAACTCGGCTTTTCCATCGGCGGCGCGATCACCGATTGCGAGATCGATGAAGAGAACGACGACGGCACGTCGTGGTGTCCGCCGCTCATCATCAACGGCTTGGATCTCTACGAGATCAGCCTGGTGGGCATCCCGGCAAATCCGCGTTCGTACACGCGCAACTTCGTGCAAGAGATGAGCCGCGGATTCATGCGCAACGCCACGCGCAGCGAGGAAGTGCGCAAGTCGCTTCGCAACGCATTGCCGGCGCTTCGCGCCACGGCCGATACGACCGTCGATCCGGAAGACGAAATCCCGGCGGAGCCGTCGCAGCCCAACGATTTGCTCGAGCCGATCATCGCGCCCGAAGGACAAACGGCCGCGGAGCCGACGTTCAGCGCAACCGAGGAGATCGAAGACGACGAGGAGCCGGACGCAACCGCGTCGATCGGCGCTGCGCATCTTGCGTCGGCTGAGATCGAAGCGATTGTCGTGGACGCGCCGCAAGCGGCATCCGTCATCGAGACGCCAGCCGAACCCGCGGTGGAACCGTCCGCGCCGGCCGAGCTGGCCGAAAAGCCGGTGGAATTGTCCGCCGAAGAGGTAATCGACCTCGGTAAGGTGCTCAACGCACTCGCCGCTGCCGGCATCGTTTCGAACGACGCGGTGAACGCGCTTTCGACAACGGACGTCGACGAGCAAGTCGCGGCCAAGCGCGCGGAGCTCGAACAACTTTCTTCGGAGGCGACGCAGCGCGCCGCCGAGGTGCAAGCAGCAGAAGCGAGACTCGCCGAACTGCAAGCGGAAACCCAAACGCTGCAACAGCAGATCGAAGAGCTCAAAGCCACCCCGACCGGACGGCAGACGTCCTTCCCCGGCGGGAGCTACGGACGAGCGTATCAGCCGAAGACCGAGACGATGGTAGACGCGCAACGGCGTCTTGCCGCGAAACTCGCGGGCCGCACGGCCACCGGCGACGATCCCGCGTTGCGCCCCGCGTAAGCGGCGCTCGACAACCATCCTCCAGACACCGCCTCACCGGCGGTGTTTTGATTTACGGGAGACGCTATGTCGTTTAAGCTCCATCGCCCGACCGACCCGATGCAAAAGGCAGAGGTGTTCGGCTGGGACAATCCGCGGATTCAAGCCGCGATCGGTGCAACGATCCAAAAACAGGTCGGCACCTCCGCGACGCTCGGTCCGGTCATCCGGCAAGACCTCAACCCCGAAGTGTACGAGGTCTTCGTCAAGCAGTTCCCGCTGATCGACATGATCGAGAAGCGCGAGTCGAACGGTCTGGTCGACGCGTTCGAACGGCAACTGAACTACTCGCAGCAGAGCGAGGACACGCCGCTCACCATCTCCGAAACCGGCACCGTCGTCGACGACGCGAACAGCTACGTCCAAGACACGTGCAACATCGCCGTCTTCGCCAGCCGCCGGGGCGCATCGCTGAAGTCCGTCTTCGGCGCGCGCGCGGGTGGTGCCGCGATCGACGTCGCCGGGCGTGAAGTCGCCGGCGGCCTGCTCAAGATTGCGCACGACTTCCAGACGGAAGCCTTCCGCATGCAGAACGTCACCGCGACCGGTGCCGGCTCGACGACCAACCTCGGCGTCTACGACGCCAACGGCTTCAAGGGCTTCCGTTACCTGACGGAGTTCATGTCGCCGGCGACCAACATCGTGACGGTCGACGTGACGACCGCCGGTGGCTGGACGGCCGCGTCGCAAACGGTGACCAACGCCCTCTCCGAGGTGGTGAACACCATCCTCGACCTCGGCGGCAATCCGGACATGTGCTTCGGCTCGCTCAGCTCGCGCGAGTATCTGCGCCAGGAAGCCTACGCGAAGACCACGATCTTCGGCACGGCCGGCCAGCGCACCGAAGTCATCCCCGGCGTCTATCTGCCCAGCTTCACGCTCGGCAACGGCGAAGACATGCCGTACTACGGCATCCCGGGCAAGAGCGTCGGCTCGTACTCGCTCGGTGACGGTCACACGTACCAGGACATCTACATCGCCGACACGTCGACGATGGGCCTGGTGTGGCTGGGCGCGCCGACCCCGACGCTGATCGAAGTGCCGCTCGCCTCCGACGGCACGCTCCGCAAGCTCACCATCCCGTATTGGATGTGCAGCGTGGAGTTCGGCGTTCCGTCGTACGTCGGCAAGGTCCGTCTGAAGGTCGCGTAAGCGGTCTTCATCCCTTCGTTAGCGAGGCCGCCGTGGCGATCGAGAGCGCGCGGCGGCCTACCTGACTCTCGAAGAAAACAGAGACACGATGGCCACTACTTCAACGACTGCCAACGTTTCGGGATTGGACACGTCCGGTTCGTCCCAAGCCGTTGTCACCGCGGATCTGCGCGAAACGCCGAACGCGGGCGGCTCGTTCTCCGCCGAAGTCGCCGAGTCGGCGATCACCGCAGGAACCGTTACGATTCCCGCGTCGATCACGTCGATCGATTCGAACAACGGCGGCACGAACGGGATGCTCAACATCGACTTTCGCGAGCAACCCAACGCCGGCGGCTTCATTCAAGTCGCGGCAGCAAATGCGCTTGGCTTTAGCGTCTTCGCCTGCAACGTCACGCTCTCGGCTGCCACGGCACCGATCGTCGACGGCAGCGCAACGCTGACCATCACGCAGTAGGGACCGGGGCGGTCCGCCGCCCCGTCACTTCATTCATGCGACATCTCACCTTTCACGGTTCGGGCGCACTGCTGCCCGTTCGCGGCGCGCTCAAGCGCGACATCGTTAGCAGCGAGGTTCTATGCGTTACGCGATCGTCGGACACCGACCGGGCGAGATCTTCTACACGCCCGTCGGCGTCGTCAGAACCGATCCGACCGATGGCGGCGCGCGACTAACGCCCGATCAGCTCGCGTACTTCAAGCACGCAGGCAACCGGCTTCAGCCAATCGACGCCGAACCCACGGCGCCGGAACCGCAAGCACCGGTTCAGCCCCCGCTCGATGAACCGGCGAAGGCCGAACTCGAAACGATGCAGGCGGTCCCCGGAGCGACGCAAGTCGTGTCCGCCGGCCGCAAACGCGGAGGCGCAAAGTAATTCATGGCGGCGAGCTTGACGGCTTCGCTCGTCGATGCGGCGCCGGGAAATTCGATCACGCTCGCCGGAAGCGGACTCACGCCAGGGTCAAGCGCGAACGTCGTACTCGAAAATCAAGGCCTCGTCACGCCGGGGAATTTGACCATTCCCGCCACGTTCGCCGTGGACGGCTCGAGCGTAACCTTCACCGTGCCCGACGGCGTGACGAGCAACACGCTCGTCGTGACCGCCAACGACGGCACGCAAGCGCAATGCGCGCTTTCGGTCGCGTCACAGTACGTGCAGGCCGCGCAGTTCCAGGCCGGCGGCGAAGGCATCGATACGACGGCGCTCGCCGCAGGTGTGCTTGACGAAGTGCTGCGTGACGCAAGCGCGATCGTCGACGCCTACATCGGCACGACCGTGCGTCTTCTGCAAGTGCAGGAAGATCAGCGCTTCAGTGAATCACGCCGGATTTGGCCGTTCCGCAGCCCGAAGCAAAAAATTCCGCTTGTGTCGCTCGACGCGCTCTCGTTCATCACCTCGAACGCCATTCAAACGTCGTTCAACGTGTCGGGCGCCGCGCCTGATGTCTACGTGAACAAGCAGTCGGGCTATTTCGAAGTGCAGACCTATGCGGTCGGCAACGCGATTCTGCTTGGCGAGATTCAAACCATCGGCTTTTCCGCCAACGTGTGGCGCGCAACGTACACCGCCGGCTACACGTTCGCGCAGTATCCGCGCGACCTGCGTAAGGCAACTGCACTCATCGCGACGGAACTCCTGTCCCGCGCGAACATCCAAGGCATGGCGCTCGGCAAGGTCAAGATCCTTGACGATCTCACCGTCGACGGCACGTTCGCCGTTCCGACACCCGCGCGCGATCTGCTGCGTCCGTATGTAAGTCGTTCCCTGCGTTAGGAGTCGAAATGACGAACGTGGCTGCGCTCGACGCCGGACTACAGGCGATGCGCGGCGGCTACGCGTCGTTGCGCGGGCAGACCTACAGCGTCTATCGGCTAAGCAGCGCGACGCCGGGAACCGGTATCCTCACCGGAACACCGGTCCTGGTCGGCTACGCGTGCGCGTTCCGGCGCCTGACGAGTTTGAACGCGATCGAGTCAACTCCATTCGATCTCGTCTGCTTTGAAGGCTTCGGTGACAATCGCGAGCTTCAGCTTGGCGACGTGCTCGTTGAAACGGGCACGGGTGCGCTTCCCGCCAACCGGTACACCTTTGCGCAAGCGCGTCCGACGCGGGAATCGATCTACGTGCGCACGGAGTTCCTGTGCTCGGTCGGTGCGCCGGTGCCGCATGCCGGCGCAGCTTCCGCGCAGCCGTCCTCGGGCTGGACGTACGAATCGGGCTACGGTGGCATGGACGACGCAAACGTCTCGATGGTCGAGCTTGTCAGCGGCGTGTATCAGTTCAATCCGACGCCGGGTGTCGCGGGCGCATCGGTGCCGTGCGGCATCACTCCGTTCAACCGCGTGCGCGATGGCTCAACGCTTGGAACGCCGACGGATAACGAGCGCGCGCGCTACGTCGCGTACGTTCCCGACCTCGGCTCATCCGCAGTGCTAAAACCCGGTTACCGGCTGACGGTGCTTGCGACCGGCGAGAGCTATCTCATCTCGTCGTTCATCAATTCCGAGGGCGCCGGGCTCTTCGGCTACGTGTGCCTGTGCGAAAAGGTCTGACGTCACTTCCATTTTGAGCGAGGGGCACCGTGGCGAACCTGGACGTTGCGCTCGCGACGATCGCTTCGACGATTCAAGCAACGCTCGCTTCGGCAAGCGGCGTCATCCCCGGATCGGTGTTCGTTGGATGGCCGACCGCAGAAGACTTGCACACGATCGCGCAGAGTTCGCCGAAGACGGCGCAGGTTTCCGTGTGGCCGCTCGATGCCGGCAAGGGCGATCCGATGTATCGCTCCGCGATTCTCAACGCAAGCGCAATTACCGCCGGAACGACCGCGTCGATCGACTCGACGAATCAGATTCTCACCATTGGCGGCGCGCCCAAAGCGGGCGATACCGTGCACGCGTTCTTCAGCCACCCGCTGGTCGATGCGTACTATGAGGTCGTCAACGGCGATACGCCAGCGACGATTGCGGCAGCGCTCCAAGCCGCCGCGCTCGCGTATGCGATTCCCGGCGTAACCGTCGCGATCAGCGGCACCGCGCTGACGATGGAAGGCGCATATTGGTCACGCGTCAACGTCGGTGGCACGGGCACGCTCCTGCGCGAGATCAATCGCTACCAGGGGCCGGTGCAGGTGTCGGTCTGGGCGCCGGATGCGGCGTCGCGTTCAGCGATTATGGAAGCGATTCTCGCTTCGGTCGGCGGCACGCAACAGACGTTTCTCTCGATGCCCGATGGCACCGCGCTGCGCATCAAGTTCTCGCATCCGAAAGCGTGGGACAAAGCGCAGCAGCAATACTCGGTCTATCGCTGGGACCTCATTTTTGATGTCGAGTTCGGCATTACGCAGTCCATTCAAGTGTCGCAGGTCGGGGGCACGTTCCTCGGCATTGCGCTTAATTCATCCGCACCTCTAACCATCGTCTCCGGAGGTTAATCATCGTGAGTAGGTACATCGTTCGCGATCCCGTGATCGTCAACGGTATCCGTCGGCAACGCGGCGACGTGCTTGAGGGCGCGGACGCAGTAGCGGTCGCTGCAAGCCCCATGCTGCAGCACCGTTGCGTGAAGGATTCCGTTTCCAGCCCGGCCGCTCCGCAGCCGGCAGCACAACCCGCGCCGCAAGCCGCGCCGAAAGCATCTGAGGTGAAACCGTAATGACGCCCAACGTCAACTTCGTCAGTAACCTGCAGGCCGGAAACTTCGTCTTCGACGGTGCGTACGTCCAAGGCGTTCTTTCGCAGCAGGCGCTTCCGACGGGTCCCGCCACGAACTTCACCGCCATCGTTGGTGCGGGTTCGTGGGGCATTCCGAATCGCGTGCTCACCGCAAGCGGTCCGCAAGGCGCGCTGCTCGCCGTCGGTCGCAAAACCTCCGTGAAGGCCTCGGCCTACTCGGCCGCGATCGACGCATCGCCCGAGTGCAATCAGTTCAAGTTCGTGCGCGTCACGGACGGAACCGACGTCGCCGCGAAGATCAATCTCGTCGATACGGCAACCCCAACGCCGGCGAACGTTCTGATCCTCACCGCGGCGTGCACGGGAAGCGACGGCAACCTCGGCAGCGCGCGCATCGATCTCGCGTCGGGAACGGCGACCGCATCGCCGGTCTACAACATCACGATCTACGATCCATTCGGCGGCACGACGGTCTACAAGAACATTCCCGGTTTCTCGACGGCCGGTGGCCCGTATGTCGCGACGGCGTTCCAGGCCAACGCGCTCGCGGCGATCAACGGCACGGCGCCGAATTCGACCGCAAACCCGTACTACATCGCCACAGCAGGAACGTCGACCATCGCACCGGTCACCGGGCAAGCATCGCTTGCTATGGGTTCGGGCGGCACGGACGGCGACTCCGGCGTGACGGACACGATGCTTATCGGCACCGATGCGCAAGCAGCTTCCACCGGCATGTACGTGCTGCGTGGTTCGATTGCGGGCGGTCAGCTCGTCCTCGC
>DASSZO010000119.1:0-5377 GCA_035702815.1 Candidatus Aquilonibacter sp.
GATATTGTTCCGGCGAATAATGATCGGGGTATTGGCCGGCACGCTCTCGTGGTTAAACAGTATACCGCTTACTGCGAACATGTTGTAGGACTCGCGGTAATTCACCGTGATCCAGTGGCCGTAGACTTTGGCCACGCCGTATGGGCTGCGCGGGTAGAACGGCGTGTCCTCCGACTGCGGAACGGCCTGCACCTTGCCGAACATCTCCGAGCTCGAAGCTTGGTAAAAGCGCATTTTCGGGTTAACCGAACGAATCGCTTCGAGCACGCGCGTCACGCCCAGCGCGGTGAATTCTCCGGTGAGCACGGGCTGCGACCAGGACGTGGGAACGAACGACTGCGCGGCCAGATTGTACACTTCGTCCGGGCGCACTTTTTCCACGATCGACGTCATCGACGTCTGATCGAGCAAGTCGCCCGACACGAATTCGATGTCGTCGAAGATGTGCTGAATGCGCTCGTGCACGTCCGTGCTGGTGCGCCGCGTCATGCCGACGACGCGGTAGCCCTTTTCGAGCAGCAATTCGGCCAGGTACGATCCGTCCTGGCCGGTGATTCCGGTAATGAGCGCAGTTTTTTTCACGCGACCGTCCTAGTTGAGTATCAAAATGTTGTCGCCGCGGTCGTCGAACACGAAGCGTGTCTCGAACATTTCATCGCCTTCCGGTCCGACGACCTTGGATTGAATCGTCAGCCGGTGCATGAGTTTACCTTCGTGGCGAATGACGCCGGAGTAAAAATACTGCACGAGCGGCGTTTGGCTTTCTTTGAGGGGCGCCAGACGCCGGCGCTCGACGAGCATGCGCAGCAAGCGCTGCTGCAAGCGCGTGGGCAGCAGCCGGTTCGCGTCGTCCGGGGTCATGCGAACCGTGGTGAGCTCTTCCTGCGCTTTGTTGACCTCTTGGATCGGCTTGTCGGTGGTATAGCGAATGATCGCATCCCAGTCGTCCGCCGAGATGCCGGTAAAACGCATCCCGTAGCGCCAGACCGATTTTCCCTGATGCGTGACCGTATCTTGCCAGACCGATTTTGCACGCACGCGAACGACGCGCGCCTCTATGGTCGCGCGTACTTCGAATTCATCTTTACCGACGGGCTCCTGCGTGAGTACGCACAAGCCGCCGCCGCTGATGTCGAGTCCGATAGCCGGCTTTTGGGTCGTCCCGGCGTCGATCGAAAACGTCGCTCTGTACGGCTTCCGCTTACGCGGGTACTTGCGGCGGTTCGGTTCTTTTCCGGTAAACCACGCCAGCAACTCTGGCAGCATGTTGCCGGTCTCTTCGCTTACCCGCAGGTCGCTCCCGCCTGAGCGAGCGTTCGGCGGGCTGGGCGCCGGTCCGCCCGGCTCCGCATGCTAGCGCTCCGCCAGCCGCGTGGCGATGAACGCCGCCACCTCGCTCGGCAGCGTTCCGCGCCCGAATCCCGCATCGTAGCCGAGTTCGGTCGCCATCAAATTCGTCACGCGCGGACCGCCGCAGCACAGGATCACGCGGTCGCGCAGGCCCTCGGCTTCGAGCAGTTCCACGAGCGCCGTGAAGTTCTTCACGTCGCTGCCTTTTTGCGTGACGACCTGCGATGCAAGCAGCGCGTCGATCTGCTTCTCCTTGGCGAAACGCACGAGTTCCTCGACCGATACCTGACTGCCCATATTGAACGTCTCGAACATCTTGTAGCGTTCGAGCCCGTAGTCGCCCTTGTAGCCTTTCATGTTCAGGATTGCGTCGATACCCACGGTATGCGCGTCCGTACCGATGCAGGCGCCCGCGATGCGCACTTTGCGCCCGATGCGCTCGGCGATGAAGGCGTCGACCTCTTCCATCGACATCGCATGCGTCTTCGCCGACGGCGCCGTGATCGTCGAGAAATCGATGGACTGCGGCGTACTGCCGTACACGACGAAAAAGGAAAAGCCGTCGGCAATCGAGCGACCTTCGACCACCTGCACGTCGGTGTAGCCCATCTTCACGACGAGTTGCCGGGCCGCTTCGTCCGCGGCTTCGCTCCATTGCACCGGCAGCGTGAACGAGAGCTGGACTTTGCCGTCGTTCATCGTGTCGCCGTACGGTTTGACGAGCTGGCTCATGAGCGAACAGCCTCGCGCGTCGTCGCGAGCTCCGCTTCGAACGGATTCCAGTAATCGGCCGAGCGCTCGAAGACGCCCTCGAAGCCGCGCCCTCCGTCGGGCGGCCGCGACACGTCGGCAAAAACGCTCGCCTCGATAGCATGCATCAGCCCCTGATCCGCTACGCGCTGCAGCAATTTTTCCGCCTCGGCGAGTACGCCTTGCGCGCGCTTCTCGATGATGCCGCCCGGTTTGAACGTGATCTCATCGCCGAAGTGGCGCGCCGTGTTCATGATGTACCGCGCGTTCTCGATGGAAAGCGCGCGGTCGCCCAGGAACGGCGTGTGAATCGCTTCGGTCAGCATGCCGCACAGATGAATGGTCTGACGCGTCATCACCGAGGTGAGGTTGAACATCGCGTCCATGAGATGGCCTTTGAAAATATCGCCGGTCATATGCTTGGTCGGCGGCATGTACTTGAGCGGTGCGTTGGGGAAGATTTGCCGCGAGAGCTGCGCTTGCGCGACCTGATACAAGAAGCCGTCCTGGAGATCCGGGCTGATCTCGTACGCATCGCCCAAACCGATCTGCTCGTCCGGCATGCCGGCGCGGTGCGCGAACTCTTCGTTGATGAATTGTGACGCCAGAACCGCGGGCGCTTGCTCCACCGCGTCCGCCGTCGTGAGGTAGTTGTCTTCGCCGGTATTGATGATGATGCCGGAATACGCGTTGAGCATGCGGCTGAAGTGCTGATCGATGAACGTGCGTTTCATGTTGATGTCGCGGAAGAGAATCCCGTACATCGAATCGTTGAGCAGCATGTCGAGCCGTTCGATTGCCGCCATCGTCGCGATCTCCGGCATGCACAGGCCGCTCGCATAGTTCGTGAGCATCACGTAGCGGCCCAGACGCTCCGACACCTCGTCGAGCGCGGCGCGCATGATTTTGAAATTCTCTTGCGTCGCGTACGTGCCGCCGAAGCCTTCGGTCGTCGGCCCGAACGGCACGAAATCCAGCAGCGATTGTCCGGTCGAACGAATGACGGCGATGATCTGCGCTCCCGCCTGCGCGGCCGCGACCGCCGCGGCGCGATCTTCATAAATATTGCCGCTGGCGACGATGACGTACAGCAGCGGAGGCGGCAGCTGCGGCAGGCGGGCGAGTTTTTCACGCCGTTCCTCGCGCCGCGCCGCGATGCGATCGAGTGAGCGGCGCGCGAAGCGTTGAACGACCGCCCGTCCCGCCTGCTCGGGAACGTCCGAAAAATCGGCGAGGCGCAGCGCGCCCGCGGCAATTTGCTCGCCGAGTTCGCGGGGCTCCAGGCCGGTCTGCGCGAGCGCGCGTCCGAACGCCGACGCGACCCCGCGGGCGCGATCGCCCGGGGTGAGCGCGTCGACGATGAGGTTGGGAACCGGCACTTCTTCCAGTCCCACGCCGTCGACGCCCAGCAAACGCAGCACCGAGCGCTCCACGGAGACGGTGGAGTGGGCGGCGATGAACTCGCTCACGGGGGAGACGATAGCAGCCGCCAGCTCGCGCGCGGCATCCACGAGCCTTCGGTCGATGTGCAATTCCATAACTTTCTCATCTTACGGGCATGCATGCCGTTTTCCTCAAGGGAATAAGTCGCCGCGATGATGACCCGGCGCTACGGCCTTCCGTTCTTGGGCGCTGCGGCCGCAGCGATTATCGCGGTCGCGCTGCTGCGCTCGCCGCATGCGGTCCCCTCGGCGCTGGAGAGGCCGCCCGCGCAAGAAGAGCCGTGGCCCATGTATCAACGGTACCCCACCCACAACGCGGTGCTCGACCAGCCCGGGCTGCGCGTCCACTGGCTGGCATCGCTGGGCGAGAAGATCAACGGCGGTCTGGCGATAAGCGGCGGCACGATCTACGCCGTCAGCTTCGACAAAAAACTCTACGCCTTGGATCAGCGCACGGGCGCGGTTCGCTGGACCGCGGGGGCGGACAACATCCTCATGTCGACGCCGGTCGTGCAAAACGGCATCGTCATCGTCGGCAGCGGCAAAGACGGGTTTCTCAAACCCGACGACTACATGTCGCAGGTGTGGGGGCGGCCCGAAGGCGACGACGTCTTCGCGTTTTCCACGCGCGACGGTCATTTGGTTTGGAAGCTGCACACCGTCGGACAGAATATGCCTTCACCGGCGATCGTGGGCGACACGGCGATTCTAGCGAACGGCGATCTGCACGCGTACGCGCTCGATCTTGCAAACGGCAAACCGCGCTGGACCGTCGAGCTGCCCGGGGTGCCGACGATGGCGTCGGTAAATGTAGCGAACGGCGTTGCGTTCGTGAGCACGTGCCACAACGCGCCGTACGCCTGCGAGACTCGCGCGATTCGCGTGCGCGACGGCAGCGTCGTCTGGACGAATCCCATCGGCGGCAGCGACTGCGCGCCCACGCTGGACGAAGGAAGAGTCTTCGTCAACGGCGAGCGCGATGAAGACCAGCGTTTTCACACCGGCGGAATTCTAACCGTCGCGGCGCTCGACGAACGCACCGGCAAGACGCTCTGGAAGTACCGCACCGCACCGGGCCCGTGGACGTATCTCGGATCGCGCGAGCGGCAAATTACGGCCACGGCATATCGCGGCGTTTTGTATCAGCCGCTTGGCAACGCCAGCGAAATCGTCGCGCTGAATGAACGAACCGGCAAGCGTTTGTGGTCGTTTCGCACGTCCGGGCCGGTCAAGATGAGTCCGGTGATCAAGGGCGACGTCGTGTACTTCGGCGACACCGCCGGCATTTTTTATCGCGTCGATCGGCGCACCGGGCGATTGCTGCATGCGTCGTCATATCTGCAAGCGTTCTCGACTTCGCCGCCGGTGATCGCCGGAGACACGGTATTCGTCGCCATGGGCAACGTCGTAATGGCCGTGCCCCTCGACGAAATCTAACAGCGTGAAATGGCGACGGGGCGCCCGATTCGTGCGCCCCGTTCGATGATGTGATAGCCAGACCGATACCACTCCACACTACCACACCGGGCCCTTACCCGGGAAGCTCTTGCGAGCACTGGAGCGTGCGAGAATCGAACTCGCTGCCGCCCCGAACAATCACGCCGGATGCACACAACGACAACGCCTTTCTACAACGAGCTTGCGCGATCGTGAATGTAGGCGGTGATGCCTTCGCGCCATGAGGGGAGCGCGATCCCGAGTTCGTGCAACTTCGCGTTTTCGAGCGCCGAGAACGCCGGGCGGCGGACGCGCGAAGGCCAGTCTTTGTACGATGCGGGTTCGACCGGATGGTCGATGCCGGCGATGCGCAGCGCCTGCCTCGCGTAGTCGTACCA
>DASSZO010000224.1:0-5954 GCA_035702815.1 Candidatus Aquilonibacter sp.
CGTATCCTCATGCACGGTGTAGATTTCCCAACGGCGGCCGTCGGGGTCAGACGCCCACACTTTGGTCTGGTTCGCGTAGCAGCACACGTCTTCGCGTTCGATCGACTGCACGAGACCGTTCGCCTCGAGCCGTTCGATAGCGCGCTCGACATGCTCGGTCGACTCGACGTAGATGCCGAAATGCGCGTCCGTCGTCGGGTTCACCGCATCCCGAAGATCGAGCGCGAGTTCGAGGCCAGGTTCTTCCGTGATGAAGAGCGCGTAGTCCGAAAGCACTTTTGCGGGTTGCGTGTTTAGCAGGACCGAGTAGAACGAGACGCTCTTCGCGAGGTCCGTCGTCGCCAGATTGAGGTGCGTTTTCATTGGGGCACTTTCTGTTTGAAGATCGATGTGAGCGCCTCGCGAATGCGGGACTGTGCGTCGGATGCGATGCGGTAATACACCCAGGTTCCGCGGCGCTCGGACGTTACGAGTGCTGCTTCTCGAAGGATGCGAAGGTGGTGCGAAACCGTCGGTTGATTCAGCGGAAGCGCGTCGGTAAAGTCGCAGACGCAGACCTCATCCTTTGCGGATGCAAGCGTAGCGAGCATCGTGAGCCGGTACGGATCGGCGATCGCTTTCAACAGGCTCGCCGCCGGCTCGAAGTCCGCCTCCACCACCGAAGCGGGAGGGCAGCACCGCTGTATTGACATACGTCGATACTACATGCTGTATCGAAACATGTCAATACAGATTTGAGTGCGCGCAAGTTGCACGTTTACGTTTGGCGAAATCCGCGTCTCGATTTGATCGCAAGTGGCGTCTGCGACGTAAGCGTGAGAAGCGCACATCGCTTCTCCACGAAGAGTAACGACATGTTTATGAACGACAAAAGCCCCGCCATGTAGGCGAGGCTTTTTAAATGGTGTGCGTGGTAGGGATTGAACCTACGACCCCCACCGTGTCAAGGTGGTGCTCTCCCACTGAGCTACACGCACAGGCAACCGCGGAATTGTACCAGAGGCGCTTGCGCGGAGTCAACGGATTCGGAGGGGGAGACCCCTTTACCCTGCCGGGCGCAGCGGCCGAGTCTGCGCGCTTGATTGCGTCGGCTGCTTGCCATGCGTCATTGGCGCGTGTTAGAGTTGGAATCCGTTCACTCGACATCCATGAAAGGAGACGCGTTTCAATGATCGTTGGCATCACTTCGAATCTTTGCCCGAACGCGTCAATGCGACGCGGTTGGGCCGCTGTTGTGCCTTCATGGAACGATCGGTGTCGCGCGCTGACGTAGCGCCGTCCGCGGTTCTTTCCTGAAGGCCTTCAGCAGCAACGCTGAGGGCTTTTTCTTTTCTTTTTCTCTCTTTTCGAGGACATCATGGAACTTTGGCACGAGGTCGAAGTCCGGATGCGCCGCGATGATGCTCACGCCTTTGCCCAACGCGCCCGACATGCGCGGTTGTGTGAAAGCATGCGAAGTAGGGGCATCCGCGCGACTGCTGCGGACACAATACAACGTCTGAGCGATGCGCTTGCCGCGGCAGCGGCGGCGCTTCGCGGCTCAGAAATCGTCGATGGTTAACGTCGACCCCGCCCAGTAGTGTTCGAATTGCTTGCGATACTGCTGGGCGGCTTGCTTTTCGCCGAGCGCGTCGAGCGCCACGCTCATTCCGAAGAGCGCGCGCGGCCGGCGCGGGTGATGGGCGAGGATGGCTGCGAACGCGTCGCGAGCATCGGCGTAACGCTTTGCGCGAAGGAGCAGGGCGCCGAGGGCTTCATCCGCGGGATAGAACGGCACGAGCTCGGTAAGCGACGCCTGCGCATCGATCTGCCGCTGCAGAATCGTTATCGCGCCCGCAACATCTCCGCTGGCCTCGTGCGCACGCGCTTGCACGAGTGCCGGGGGACGCGCGAGATCGACGTGCGTGCCTTCCGCGGCGCCGAGGCGCTCTTGCCAGACGACGGCGTCTGCCGTATCGCCGCACATCAGCGCGGCAGCGAGCCCGACGTACGCGTCATGCGCCGCATAGCGGGCGGGGCCGAGCGCCCAGGCGCGTTGCGTCGATAGTATCGCAGCTTTGCCGTCGCCGAGCTCGATCCACGTGTGAGCCGGCATGTGCGCGAGATGCTCTTGCGGCGGCACGAACGCCATTGCATCCAGTCGCTGCGCGCACGGAATCGCGGGCGTTCGGTCGGGAGCGTTGTCGTAGACGTGAATGCACAGGTGATTGGCAAAGACGTGCTGTGGATTGTCGGTGAGCGCGCCTTGCAGCAGACGCAAGATCTCCGCCGCCGTATCGCCGGCCGGAGTGTCGTCCTCGTTCCACGTCATCCCGTGACGTTCCATGAGGTCCTCGACGAGGATCGTGGCGGCGTCATCATCGTGCGGATACTGCGCAACGTACGCTTCCATCGCCGTGCGGTAGGCGGTTTCGTCGCGATCTCGGTCTGCAAAGGTTCCGGCGTAGCGTTGCGCGACTGCTTCGACGAGCGCGCGGTCCGGAGCGTTCGCGCCGGCGAGGTACGGCGACGCTTTTTCGATTGCATGCTGTGCATCGGCAAAACGGGCGGCGGTCAGCCCGGTGTTGAGATCGCTTCCGCGCGCAAGCGCCTCGCCCCAATAGGCGAGAATCGCGCCCGGGTCGGCTTGCTCCGCTTGAACGAAGGCGTCGGCGGCGTCAGCGCCGGCGTATGCATAGAGATCGGTAAGGCCCCGAGCGAAGGCCGATTGCGCCGCGAGCGATCCCGCAAACGCAAGGGCGAGGATCATATGAATTCGCGCTGCGGCCCCGCCTCATAGGCTGCGATCGCCTCGCGCCACTCTTGCGGAATGGCGATCGTTGCGTGATGGACGAAGTCGTACGCGACCACGGTGGTCGTGCCGTGCGCGACGCGCGCCCCGGCCCGTTCGCTCCAGATCTCGTACAAGAAGTCCCACGACTTCGACCCCATGCGCGACACCTTGATTCCGATCGCGATCGGCTCGCGATAGACGAGTTCGCGTTCGTAGGTGAAGTGGATGTTCGCTTGGATCATCCCGCGTTCGCCGTTGATCGGCACGCGCATCACCTGCGCGAAATACTCGGCGCGCATCATCTCGCACCAACGGATGTAGGCCACGTTGTTCACGTGCTGCATCATGTCGACGTCCGAGAACGGGATCGTAAAGCGGGAGACGAGAGGGAACCCTTCGAGCATGTCTCCGTGCGCTTCTCTCCAAAGCGCTAGACAACATGCCCGTGATAGGATAAACTCCCACCTTGTCCAACAGTTGGACGCCTCGGGCGCGTAGCTCAGTGGGAGAGCATCCGCTTCACACGCGGGGGGTCGTTGGTTCAATCCCAACCGTGCCCACCATTCGGTCCCGAGAAAAGCGCGACGTGGCGCTGTAGCTCAGTTGGTTAGAGCGCCGCCCTGTCACGGCGGAGGTCGTGGGTTCGAGCCCCATCAGCGTCGCCATTTTTCTCGGGCCTCCAACGAGGTCCGATGCGAAGAACCCCCCGACAATTCGGGGGGTTCTTCGCTTTTGTACGGTTCGAAAGGCGGGCGGGCAGGCGTCCGAGTAAAGGGAGCGACGATATGAAGTATCGGACGAGTGTTTGCTTGGGTGTGTTTGCCGCGCTGCTCTTCGCGTTCTGCGTGGCCCCTGCGGTCGCCGGCGATGATGCGGCCGTCTCCGGAACCTTTACCTGTACCGATGCGGCGTCGCACCGTGGGACATGGGTCTTCGATGGACAGGGTCACGTACACGTAGCCTATGCGGACGGAACCGCGGGGGACGGCACCTATCGCATCAATGCTAAGACCGCTCGCCCAGACGTGGGATTCGGGGGGATGATGCACATCGATGCTCCCGGCACCCAGCTAGACGGGTTCCTCGCTTTCCGCGATGGCGGATTCTCGCTCGGATTTACGGACGGAACCGAGTTTAGCTGCGTTCCTGCGCACTAAACTCGGCGGCGTGACGGGCTCGTCAGGGACTGTCGACGACCGCGATCGAGATCGTCGGTACGGTGCCTCCGGCCGTACTCGTAATGCAGCGGTCATCGTCGCTTTCATACGATGCGTCGTTGCGCCGTTCGTGGACCGTGCATAACAACGTCGTTCCCTTGAAGATCCTGATCGCACGCGGATCTTCGGCCGCCGCTGCTCCACAGTCGAGAGCGATCGACGCCTTCGGCTGCAGCGAGAACGTGTCGCCGGTGCTTTGCCCGGCCGAGCAACTGGATGCGGTGGAGATGCTCACCGCCGCGCTCGATCGGTTCGTAATGGCGAACGTCCAATCGCCGTCGAGGTCGGCGATAAGCGCCGAAGTAGCCGTGAATGCAAGCGCTGCAACGATCAAGCCGTCGAGCTCCTTTCTTCGTGACTCGTTTCATTCGGCATAACGCAGGCCGCATCCGCGTCACAGGTGCGACTTGTCTGGCATTCTACGGACATGAAGAGAAGTGGCAATCGCATCCTCACCTACTGCCTCGCACTCTCGCTGTTTGCGCATCTCATCGCCGCCGCCGTGTTCCGGCCGCTCCCGCGCGTCGACGCTAAGCCCGAACAGCGCCCCACCCGGGTGAGCGTCACCGAAATCCACCCAACCCCGCCGCCGACTCCACCGCCCACACCGGTCCCGACGCGGCCGCCGGTTGCAACGGCCCCCAAACCGCGCCCGGCGCGGCGGCCGTCGGTCCATCCGCCGCGCATCGCCGATCGCCCGGGCGGCACCGGCAGCACGCCCGCCTATCAGATTCCCTCGAGCATCGACGACGGGAATCCGCAAGGCGATCCGGGCCCGGTAACGCCGTCGACACCGACGCCTAGCCCAAAACCGGCGTGCGCGAATCCCGACGTTCCGGCTTCGACCATCAACGTCGTCGCGCCGACGGTTCCGGAATCAGCGACCGATGTCGGAGATGCCGAAGCGCAGGTTCGCGTGACGCTCGAACCGAGCGGCGCAGTTGCAGGCGCGAATATCTATCGCTCCGCGGGCGATCCGTTGCTCGATCGTGAGGCGGTTCGCGTCGCACGCCAATCGACGTATCGTCCGGAAATCCGCGATTGCGTCGCGGTGAGCGGCGAGTATCTGTTTACCGTCGATTTCAAAGAATAAAAACTGCCGCTCGGATGCGCGAATCGAAAGGGACGGGGGCTGGGGCGCAGAATGAGCCCCGGTCGCCGTCGTGCCAAGGTAGCTCAGTCGGTAGAGCACGCGCCTGAAAAGTGCGGTGTCGTGAGTTCGATTCTCACCCTTGGCACCACAGTAAGGGCTCGGGATATATTCCCGAGCCCTTTTTTATCTTTTTTACTGACGTGGTAAGGCGGCGTGGCCAGACGAACGATGAGCTGCTCGATCTGCGGGACGCAGAAAATCTTCTTACGGAGCGGAGCTACTCGATGCCTCGTCTGCCATAATCGTCGCGGCCGAGAGTATTATCGAACGAGCGCCATCCGCCGAGAGAATATGCGAAAAACGTACATTCAGCGGAAATATCGCCTTTCTCTCGACGAGTTAGAACGGATACTGCACCTCCAGGGTGACCGATGCGCTATTTGTCAGCGCCATTGGCGTGAATGCCGTCCGGTCAAGCGGTCTCGCTATGGAAGCAACTTCCTGACGGCGTTCTGCATTGACCACGATCACGCAACCGGGAATGTTCGCGGCCTGCTTTGTAATGGATGCAATACCGCAATCGGCATGTTTGACGAAGACCCGAGGAGGTTCGCCGCCGCTGCGGCTTATTTAGGGCACTGCCCTCAGCTAGACGGGCAGCGATTTTAGTCGGAACGCAAACATGCTCCAGGAGATGCCGGCGAAGATCAGGTCGATGCCGACGGCAAATCCGATAAACCATAGCGCGGTGATGGGCCACTGCGCCCACAGCATGGCACCGAGCACGAAGCTGATGATGCCGCTGAAGATCGCCCATCCGTAGCCCGGAAGTTGTGACCACAGCGCGTACACGGTGCGGAAGATTCCGGAG
>DASSZO010000065.1:0-2469 GCA_035702815.1 Candidatus Aquilonibacter sp.
AACGTGAGGCGATCGTCGCGGTCGGTTGCCCACACCAAGAGCGGCATCGCGTCGGCCAGAATTTTGAAACGATCGTTCGCGCGCTCGGCGATGTCGGCTTCGTCGACGAGGCCGATCCACCGCGTAATCGCTCCCGAGCCGTCGCGCAGTGGGAACATGACGCCGCTGAAAATCTTGTACTCGTCGTCAGCGGAACGCAAACGATAGCTGATCGCGTAGGGCAAGCCGTGTGCGGCGTGCGCGGCGAAGCGCGATTCGACCAAGGGCAACTCGGCGGGATGTAACGCAAGTTGCCAGCCAAGGCCAAGCGATTGCTCGAGTTCGAGGCCGGTGTACGCGGTCCAGGCCGGGTTGAAGTAGTCGGTGCGCATGCCGTCGCCGACGACGCCGACGATTTGCTTGAGCCCGTCGGCGAACTCGCGTATCGCGGCGACCACGTCGTCGTGCTGGAACTCAGGAATCACGAAGGGCCCGCCGGTGCACGACGGACCCTTCATGAAAGCAGCCGGAGGTTTCCTCTAGCCTTGCTTGCGCTTGTAGGCGCGGCGCGCGGCCTCCTTGATGGCGGCGGTGCCCATGCCGTAATGTTCGATCAATTCGAGCGGATCGCCGGATTGCCCGAACTGATCGCGCACGCCGATGAATTCGATCGGCACCGGATGCTTCTCGGCGAGGATTTCCGCCACGCGCGATCCCATGCCGCCGTGAATCTGATGTTCCTCGACGGTCACGACCGTTCCGCACGTCTTCGCAGCGTCGACGATCGCGGGTTCGTCCATGGGTTTGACGGTGTGGTTGTTGACGACGCGGCACTCGATGCCTTCGGCGGCAAGCTCCTCGGCGGCAATCAGCGCGTTGTAGACGAGGATGCCGCACGCGACGATCGCGACGTCGCTGCCTTCGCGGAACGTCTGCGCTTTGCCGATTTCGAACGGCGTCTCTTCGCTGGTCACGATCGGCGACTTCTCGCGCGCGAAGCGCAGATAGGTCGGGCCGAACGTTTCGGAAAGCGCGAGTGTCGCCTTCTTCGTTTGCACCGAGTCGCACGGCACGACGACAAACATGTGCGGGATCACGCGCATGATCGCAATGTCTTCAATCGCCTGGTGCGTCGCGCCGTCGGGACCAACGGAGACACCGGCGTGCGCGCCGGCGATTTTGACGTTGGTTTCGTTGAGCGCCATAATCGTGCGCACTTGCTCCCACGAGCGCCCCGGATTGAACATCGCGTACGACGCAATCCACGGAACTTTGCCCGTCGAAGCGAGGCCGCCGGCCATCGCCACGAGCATCTGCTCGGCGACGCCGATCTCGAGGTACTGCTCCGGATGCGCCTTCTTGAAGCCTTCCATACGCGTCGATTCGGCGAGATCCGCGCAGATCGCGAGCACGTTCTTGTTCCGGTTTCCGGCCTCGATCAAGCCTTCGCCGAAGCCGTTGCGGGTCGGGAGCTGCTTGAGTTCCGCCGTGTTGCGATAATCGACGAGGTGCATTGCGCGCGCCGCGGCATCCATCACATCGGTGCTAGGCATTGGCAAGAATCCTTTCCCGCTGCGATTGCAGTTCGCCCAGCGCTTCGTCGGCTTGAGCTTTGCTCGGCGGCTTGCCGTGCCACGTATAGTCGCCTTCCATATAACTCACGCCCTTGCCGGGAACGGTGTTGGCGATAATCACCTGCGGCTTGCCTTTGCTCGCCTTCGCGCGCTCGGCCGTCGCGACGAAATCGGCGATGTCGTTGCCGTCGCACTCGAAAACGTCCCAGTTGAAGGCGCGGTACTTATCGGCGAGCGGCTCGAGCGGCATGATGTCTTCGGTGCTGCCGTCGATCTGAATGAAGTTGCGATCGATGATGCAGGTGAGGTTGTCGAGTTTGAACTTGGCGGCCGTCATCATCGCTTCCCAATGCAATCCGCATTGATGTTCGGCATCCGACGTGACGACGTAGACGCGCCAATCTTTCTTGTCGAGCTTCGCTCCCAGCGCCATGCCGGTGCCTTGCGCGAGCCCTTCACCAAGCGGCCCCGACGTGGTCTCGAGCGCCGGCATCTTTACGCGCTCGGGGTGACCCTGAAGGCGCGATCCGAACTTACGGAGCGTAAGCAGCTCTTCAACCGGGAAGTAGCCGAAGTTCGCCATCGCCGAGTAACGCACGGGAGCGATGTGCCCGCACGAGAGCAGCAGCCGGTCGCGGTCGGCCCACTCGGGGTTCTTCGGGTCGTGGCGCATGATGGCGCCGTAGAGGGCCGTAAAAATATCGGCCATGTCGAGCGAGCCGGCGGAGTGCCCGGAGCCCGCGGAAACGAGCGAGCGGATGATCCCTTGCCGGACATCGTTCGCCTTGAGTTTGAGCTCCGTGAGGCGCTCAGCGGTGACGGATTGCATACGGCCCCTCTTATACCAGGGGGCGCCTCGCCGGACCTAGTGGCTTGGTCGGATGATCTAGACGTAGCACACATTTGCCAGGAATTT
>DASSZO010000159.1:0-5785 GCA_035702815.1 Candidatus Aquilonibacter sp.
AAGCCGCGATCAGTTCACGCGATATCGGCGCAATCGATATCGCCGACCGGTTCTCGCTCATCGAAGTTCCGACGTCCCAAGTCGAACGCATCGTAAAGGCGCTGCGCCATACCGTCGTTCGCGGCAAGAAACTCGGCGCCCGGCGCGATCGAAAGTAGTCGCTCGGCTGCGCTAGGCGCGCCCGAGCACGAACATCAACCCGGCGATGACGAGGACGATTTCGATCAGCGTTTCGAACGCGCGCTCGGGAAGGCGGTGCACGATTCGCTTGCCCAGATACGATCCCGCGATCATCGCCGGCGATAGAGCGATGCCGGCGAGCGCCGACTGCGGCGTTATTAATGCCAACTCGCCGTACGCGATCGTCTTGGTGAGGTGCATGCAGAGCGCGCCGAGCGCCTCCGTTGCAACGTAGGCGACTTTCACGAGCCCGTACGACAGAAACCACGGCGCAACAAACGGGCCGACGCTGCCGAGAATCGCGGAAAGAAATCCGAACGCGATCCCGAGCGGAACGAATCCCCACCGCGGCATCCGCGGCTGAGGCAGCTTGAGATGCCGATAGACCACGGTTGCGAGCAAAAAAGCACCCAAAACGCGTGCAAGCCACGTCGCCGAAATCCCGGCGAACACGATGGACCCAAGAACCGCCGCCGGCACGGCGCCGGCCACAAAGAGGCCGACGACGGGCCAGTCGATGCGCTCGCGTCCAAACCACGCCCGCGAGCCATTTCCGACGACTTGCGCGATCGTCAAGATCACGATCGCCGTCCGCGCGCCGTAAAACGCGACGAGCGGCGGCAACATGAGCACGCCCCCGCCGAAGCCCGTGACGCCGGAGATGGTCGATGCGACGAGCGCGACGACGAACACGAGCGCAAACAAAAAGAGACCGTGACTGTGAGAAGCCAAAGCTCTACCGCCATTCACGCTCAATGCATGCGACGCCTTCAGCACGCTATGAAAGCGCTGGTATTGCAATAAAGAGACAATGGGCAAAAAGACTCAGCAAAGCAGCTAAAAAGTCAGTGTTAGCAACCGAACACTTGGTCATGAACAAAGCTACTCTCGTCACCGCAATGTCCTTCGCAGCCCTCTTAGCTGCATCGTCACTCATTACATCGGTTCCGGCGCAAGCGTCATCGCACGGCTACGGCGCGATTGCCACGGAAGCCGGTAACGACGATGCCATCGGCCATGCGACCAACTACGATTCGCGCCGCGAAGCGGAGCGCGCCGCGGTTGCCGCATGCAACAAATACACATCCGGCAAGAACGACTGCCGCGTGCGCGTATGGTTCCACAAAAAGCCCTGCGCGGCGTACGGCGCGAACTCGAAGAACTTCGATTATGCGTTCGGCAACACCAAGGCCCAAGCCGAACGGAACCTCCACGAGAAGTTCCCCGAAGGCCAACTCGTCGACAGCATCTGCAACGACTAGTTCGTCGCAACGCGAAAACGGAAAGGCGCCCGCGAAATATCGCGGGCGCCTTTCTTTGCGGCTTCTTCTCACCGATTTCTCCGGCGCGAACAATCGAACGAGGTACGCTCGCAAGCGGAGGATGAAGCCAATGGCCAACGGCGAGTACGAATCGAAGCTCTACGCTAGCGAAGCCGAGGCTGAGCAGGCGCTGCACCGCCTCAGAGCGATCGGATACGACCAGCAACGCGTGAGCCTCGTGTTCGGCGAGAGCGATCTTCCGATCGATCAAAACTTTACGAGCGATACGTCGCCACTAGCGGCACGAGGAACGATGGGCGGAGTCGGTACGCTCGTCGGCGCGGCGACGGGCGGTCTCATTGGCGCTCTGGTTGCCGGCGCAACGAGCACCGCACTCATCATCGCCACCGGCGGCGCCGCGCTGCCGATCGTTGCCGGACCGGTCGTTGCTGCTCTTGGCGGCCTCAACGCCGGCTCGCGCACGGCGGCGTGGGCGTAATCGTCGCGCTTCGCTCGCGCGACGATCAACGGGTCGTGCGAAACGCGCTCATGAATTGGTGAGCAGCGCCTACGGCTTTCCAGCCAAGTATTTCACGAGAAAGTCCGCCGCGGCATTGTACTGTTCGACGAGATGTGCCCAAACTTGATTCTCGTGCGTTTCGTCAGGAAACACTTGGGTCTGAACCGTCACGCCCCGAGCGCGTAGCTTCGTTGCAAGATCGACGCCTTGCGAGAACGGCACGTTACGGTCGTCGTCACCCTGTTCGATGAAGACCGGCGATCGCCACGACTGCAAATATCCCTCCGCAGTCGACATATGCGCGATCTTCCGCTGTTGGGCGGTCCCGACTTTGTGGCCGTAATCGTGATCGAAGGACGTCGGCCAATCGTGAACGCCGGCAAAATCGGCACCCGCTTTGAACACGTCGGAATTGCGCGCAAGCGCAAGCGCCGTCAACAACCCGCCGTACGATAAGCCGTAGATGCCGATATGATCGGCTTCCACGTAGGGCTGCTTCTGAAGCCATTTCCCGCCGGCGAGCACGTCTTGATACTCGGATCCGCCATGCCAACCGCCATGCGGCGGATTGCGGAACGCATAGCCATACATCGTGCCGAGACGATAGTTGATCGACAGCACGACGAAGCCGCGGCTGACGAGATACTGATTCATCTCATAGAGATGCGTGTACGGCTCCATGTAATGGAAGCCGCCGAGCATCTGGCGCGGAGGGCCGCCGTGATCGAAAACGATCGCCGGCTTTTTGCCTGCGCCGGAACGTGGAATGAAGAGCTGCGCGTGAATCACGAGTCCGTCGGGCGCGCGATAGGTGATGAGTTTCGGACGTACCATGTGCGCTTGCGGATAGCGCGAAGGCGTTGCAACGGCGACCAGCTGTTTCGGCGAGGCGCCGGCGATGGTGAGTACGGGTGGTGCCGCATACCAGCCGTCGACATAGGCAAAGCCGCCGTTTGCGAGCGGCGTCGGAGCCCACTGGTTCGATGGGCCGTGGGTGAGTTGCTTCGGCTTGGCATCGAGCCCGACGCTCCAAATATGCCGCTCGTCGATCGCGCCTTCATTGGTTGCATAGAGCAAGCGCGATCGATCCAACGATTCCACGACCGTTTCCACTTCGAACGCGCCCGTCGTCAGCCGCGTCGCAGCGCCGCCGTTCGACGGTACCGCGTAAAGGTGATCCCATCCATCGCCTTCCCAGGTGAACGCGATGCGGCCGTCTTGCATCCACCAGAGCTGCGCCGCGCTCGACGACGGATAGAAGGCGTGCGCCATACCGGGCCGCGCGGTCCAAATTTTGTGCGCGTTGCCGTTGTCTGCATTCGCGACCCAAATCGACCACGGCGTCGCCGAGGCGTCGTTCGATTCAAACGTCGTGTAGTCGTAGACGTTTTCCCCGATCATCTGTCCGGGCATGCGCACGAACGCGACCTGTGTACCGTCAGGGGACCACGCGGGAAAATCGTCGAGATTGAAATCGGGCGACGCGTAGACGTACGAATGGGTCGACGGCGTGTACACCACGATGAACGAGTGATCGCCGCGCGAGTTGGTGAACGCGATCTTCGAACCGTCGGGCGACCACACCGGATTCGAAACGCTCCCCCGAATGGCGAGCATCTCCGGCTTTCCAACCGCGAACCCCGCAGCTCCCTCGCTTAACGCAGCGATACCCAGTTGCCCCTGCACGGTCGTAAACGCAACCGCGTCACCCTTGGGCGAGAGGAAAGCGCCGTTTCCTTGCGCGACTTGAAGCGGCTCGCCGCCGGCGATCGGCACGACGAAAATCGCACGCTGCGGCGGCGGAATAGAATGAATCGGATTGGGGTTGTCGCCGCCGGCATTATCTTCGACCCCGCCGTGCAGATAGACGACGGCGTCGTTTCGCGGAAGAACTTGCGGCTGATCGATATCTTGACCGTCGTCCGCGGTGTAGTGCGTGATCGCGTGAATGGTTCCGCCGGCGTTCGTGTAGAGGTTGTGAACGCCGCTGGCATCCACTTTCCATACAAGGATCTTTCCGTCCGGCGAAGCCGTGACGTTGTCGACGAATGGCGCGCTGAGAACGTTAGCGGAAGATACGATGGCAGCGACAACAGGAATCAACGTGAAGGCCCTCCGGAGAGTCGCCATGCAGCGACGGAACTAAACGGCGAGAGTAACGGCTGCGCAAAACCACGCATTCCGCTTGGAATCACATCCACCTCGCTGATCTGGCAGAGCATCAGATACGGCAGATCACGCTGGATCTGCTCCTGCACGGCAGCGTAATCCGCGATGCGGACCTTCGGATCGAACGACGAAACCGCGTGCGTGAGTAACGCGTCCATTTTCTTATCGCAATATCCGGAAAGGTTGAAGCCGCCCGGCGAGCGCTGATCGCAGGCAAGAAGCCAGGAGGCGTCGGGATCGAACGTGCCTTGATAATCATAGAGCGAGACGTCGAACTGACCCGAGAGCTCCGGCCCATCGCGCGCGATAAACTGCTGACGCTCGTAGCCGCGCAGGCTCATCTCGATGCCCACAGCCTTGACCGCCGACGCGATTGCCACCGCAAAGCGATTGGTCATCGGGGACCCGTTCGGGAAGATTAATTGCATCGAGAGACGCCGGCCGTTTTTGACGCGGATGCCGTCGCTGCCGCGCTTCCATCCATCCGCCGCAAGAATCGCCCGCGCGCCGGCCGGATCGAACGCGGGCGGCTTCGCGGACGGATCGTACGCCCAGGTGAAAAGCCCACGCATCGCGGTATCGGCATCATACACGCCGCCCGAAATCTTGCGCGTGAGCGTTTCACGATCGATTGCCATGGCGATTGCCTTCCGAACCGTCGGGTCAGCCTGCAACGGGCGGCGCAAGTTAAACGCCAGCGCATAAAAATACGGCACCGGCGTAACGACGACCCGATGCCCGGCGATATGACGTAACTGGTCGATTCGCGATGCATCCAAAAGGAACGCCGCATCGGCTTCGCCGGTTTGAAGCTGCTCGATGCGGGTGGAATCATCGGGAACGAACGGTAAGGCGAGGTGCTCGATCGCCGGCTTTCCGCCGTAATACAATGCATTCGCGCGTAAGGTCATGCGATCGCCGCGCTGCCATGACTCGAGCGCATACGGTCCCGAGCCGACCGGCGACGAGTTGATGGAGGCGACGTTGAGGTTCGGCAGCGACGCCAACACATGCGCCGGTAAGAGCGGGTAGTTGCTGTCGCCACCAAAAAAATATCCGACGATCGGCGCGAACGGCGCTTTGAGCGTGAGCACGACGGTATACGGATCGGGTGCCGCTATCGATGAAATTCGATCGAACCCATAGCGGCTGTCGACGTTGTTTGCCGGATCCATGATCGCGTGGTAGGTAAACAGGACGTCGCGTGCGGTGACCGGTGAGCCGTCTTGCCACTTCGCGTTATGGCGAAGGTGGAACGTCACTTTTCGGCCGCCGTCGCGAACGCCACCGTTTTGAATCGTCGGCGCATTAATCGCGACGTCGCCGATGGAGCGCCCGTCGGGCGTATATTGCGTCAGATACGAATAAATGAGCGGTCCGAACGTATACGAGTCGGTTCCCTCGAGCGCCAGCGGATTAAGCGAGATCGGCTCTTTGCGCAACGCAACGACCAGCGTGCCAGGGTGCGCGCTTTGCTCGCGCGCGTGCCGGCTCGTGCACGCGGCAAGAAGCGATGCAAGTGCCAATGCCAAACACAGCGCGGCGCGCATCAGGCGGTCCGCGCCTTACCGGTCGTACGCAATCCTTCTGCAATCGCACGCCACATCGCGGCACCGCCGCTGCGCACGGGGTCGTCGACGAAGAGCTTCGTCTC
>DASSZO010000006.1:0-8051 GCA_035702815.1 Candidatus Aquilonibacter sp.
CTCGCGGCGCGCCTTGGCCAACTCGGTTCGATCGTTGACGCCGAGCACGTGCAAGTGCTCGTCGCAGACGACCGGGCTCACGCGCTTACCCTGCCGCACGAAATGCGCGACCGTGTCGGTGAGGTAGTACTCGTGCTGAGCGTTATCGTTCTTGAGCTGCGCGACAGCATCGCGTAATTCCGCTTCATCGAACGCGTAGATGCCCGCGTTCATTTCATCGACTGCAAGTTCGTCAGCGGAAGCGTCGCGAACTTCGACGATGCGGTCGACGTCCGCACCATTGCGGATCACGCGACCAAAATTCGAAGGCAGCGGCATCTTGACCGTGACGAGCGCCATCGAAGCGGCTGCGTGCCCGTTCGATTCCAGCGATCCGATCATGCCGCGGAAAATCTCTTCGGTCACGAGCGGCATGTCGCCGTACGCGACGATGATGCGCCCGGCGCTCGATTCCATCGACTCGAGCGCAACCTTGACCGCATGCCCGGTCCCCAGTTGTTCGCGCTGCACGACGCTGCGTACGTCGAACGCGCCGATCTTCTCCTCGAGTTCGTCGTTGGTGACGACCGTGATGTCGGCGATCCCCGCGCCGCGAAGGGCCGCCAGGGTATACCACAGCATCGGACGTCCGCACAATTCGTGGAGCACTTTGGGTGTCGCGCTTTTCATGCGCGTCCCTTTGCCGGCCGCTAGAACGATCGCGCGAACCATCACGCTCCCACTTCCTCCGTTTCCCGAGCCGCGTCGAGCTTCTTCCACTCGTCTTGTTCCTTTTTACTGGGAGCGCCAAGCACATCGAGGGCAACCCGCAAGCGCTCGCGTACGAGATCCCGCCCGAGAAGTTCCATCGAGTCGAAGAGCGGCAGCGAGGTCGGGCTTCCCGTGATCGCGATGTAGAAGACGCGCACGATGTCCCGGAACTTGATCTGCAGCACGTCGGCGACGTGTCGCAACACGCTCTCGATCGATTTCATGTCGAACGAGGGCAACGCATCGAGCTGCCACTGTGCGAGCGCGAGCGCCTTGCGCGTCGTAAGCTCGTCGATCTTGCCGCCTTTGAACAACTCGGCGCTCATCGGAATGCGTCCGGCAAAAAGATACGCGACGAGCAGTCCGAGGTCGCTCAAGCGCTCGACCCGCGAATGCGCGAGTTCCGCGATGCGGCGCAAACGTTCGGGCTGCATGCCCCACGCGCTCACCGCCTGCATGAAGCCGTCCACGTCGAGTTTTTCACGAATGTAGCGGCCGTTGAGCCACTCGAGCTTGGGAATGTCGAAGACGGGGCCGCCAAGCGGAATGTGCTCGACCGAAAAGCGGTCGACCATCTCGGGAAGCGACATCACTTCTTCTTGCCCCTCGGCCACCGAATTCGAAAGCAGACCCAAGAAGTTTAGCAGCGCCGCCGGCAGATACCCCATCGCCTTGTAAAACAGAATACCGGTAGGATTCTTGCGCTTCGACAGTTTCGATTTATCGGGGTTACGCAGCAGCGGCAAATGGATCAGCTTGGGCATCTCCCAGCCGAAGTACCGATAGAGCAACACGTGTTTCGGTGCGCTCGAAACCCACTCTTCGCCGCGCATCACGTGGGTGATCTCCATCAAATGATCGTCGACGACGTTGGCGAGATGATAGGTCGGCAAGCCGTCGGACTTCATGAGCACTTGCATGTCGATCGACTTCCACTCGAACTCGATCGCGCCGCGGCGAAGATCTTCGACGACGCAGACGCCCTGATCGGGCACCTTCATGCGCACGACATACGGCTCGCCGGCCGCTTCGCGCCGCGCAATCTCGTCGGCTCCGTACGTCAGGCACAAGCCGTCGTAACGCGATGGGAGCCCGGCTGCGCGCTGCGCGACCCGCATCTCTTCCAAACGCGCCGGCGTACAGAAGCACTTGAACGCATCACCCTGATCGAGCAGCTGTCCGACGTACTTCTTGTAAATCTCGCTGCGCTCGCTCTGCCGGTACGGCCCGTGCGGCCCGCCGACATCCGGCCCCTCATCCCACGAAAGCCCAAGCCAATGCAGCGAATCAAGAATCGCGCGCTCACTCTCGGGCGTGCTGCGCGCCTGATCCGTATCCTCGATCCGAAGCAGAAAATCGCCGCCATGATGTTTGGCAAAGCAATAGTTCACGAGCGCAACATACGCCGTGCCCACATGAGGATCGCCCGTCGGCGACGGCGCAACACGAGTTCTAACTTTCACTGACGGTATTTCTGTTTAGAGAGCACACAAAAAGGCTGATTGGCGAGAGCGCCGAGGAACGCAGCAGCGCGTTTCGCAGGATGCGAAACGCGCGAGCGGCTCGTCGCCGATGGAGAGGCAAGAACGATCGACCCTAGCCGACGAGCTCCCTGCGCTTGCCGCATTCGGATTCGACGAAGTCGATGATGTCTTGCAGCGGTGCGCCAGGGGTAAACACCGATTTCACGCCGAGCTTGCGCAACTGATCGGCATCCTCGGGCGGGATCGTTCCGCCGCCGAAAAAGACGACATCTTCGGCGCCTTGTTCTTTGAGCTGCTCGATGACCAGCGGAAACAGCGTCATGTGTGCGCCGGAGAGAATCGACAGACCGATGCCGTCGGCATCCTCTTGAATCGCGGTCTGGACGATTTGCTCGGGTGTCTGGAACAGTCCCGTGTAAATCACTTCCATGCCCGCATCGCGCAAGGCGCGCGCGATGACTTTGGCGCCGCGGTCGTGTCCGTCGAGACCGGCCTTAGCGATGACGATGCGTAATGGTCGGTTGGCCATACTTTCCTTTTCGTTGTTGCGATTCGCTCAAGCGCAACGCTTCTTCGAATTTGCGCTTGACTTCGGCGAGCGTGCGCCGCATGCGATGACGTTCGAATTCATTGAGAAGACGCGTAGGCATCAAAATACCGATCGCTCCGTGTACCGTCCATACACCGCAACCATCGCTTCGACGATCTCGCCTTCCGTGCAGTAGGCGTTGACGCAGTCGATGAGATGCGGCATGAGGTTGTCGCCTTCGTCGCGGCAGGCACGCTGCAGACGCTCGAGGGTCTGCGCAACCTTGGCGCCGTCGCGCTTGGCACGCAGATCGGTAAGCGAGCGCGCTTGGCCTTGCGCCACTTCCTCGGTGATCTTGAGCAGATCGATGTCGAGGTTGTCTTCGGGACGCTGGAAGTGGTTCACGCCGACAATGACGCGATCTTTGGTCTCGATCGAGCGCTGATAGCGATAGCTCGCCTCGGCGATCTCTTTCTGGAAAAACCCGGCTTCGATCGCTTCGATCACGCCGCCGTACTCTTCGATCTGGGCGAAGTACGCTTCGGCTTGACGCTCCATCTCGTCGGTGAGCGCCTCGACGAAGTACGAGCCGCCGAGCGGATCGACGACGTTGGTCGCGTTGGTTTCGTACGCGAGCACTTGCTGCGTACGAAGCGCGATTTCCACGGACTTTTCCGTGGGAAGCGCGAGCACTTCGTCCATCGAGTTCGTGTGCAGCGACTGCGTTCCGCCGAGCACGGCCGCCATCGCCTCGAACGCGACGCGCACGATGTTGTTCTCGGGTTGCTGGGCCGTCGCACTGCATCCGGCCGTTTGCGTGTGGAAGCGCAACTGCCACGATTTCGGATTCTTCGCACCGTAGCGTTCGCGCATGCGCTTGGCGTAGATGCGGCGCGCGGCGCGGAATTTGGCGATCTCTTCGAAGAAATCGACGTGCGAGTTAAAGAAGAACGACAACCGCGGCGCAAACGAGTCGACGTCGAGACCGCGCTTCATGGCGGCTTCGACGTATGCAAAACCGTCGGCGAGCGTGAACGCAAGTTCTTGCGCCGCGGTCGAACCGGCTTCGCGAATGTGATAGCCCGAGATCGAGATCGTGTTCCACTTCGGCATCTCCGCCGTGCAGAACTCGATCATGTCGACGATCACGCGCATGTGCGGACGCGGCGGGAAGATCCACTCTTTCTGCGCGATGTACTCTTTGAGGATATCCGCTTGAATCGTGCCGCCGAGCGCGGAACGCGGAATGCCCTTCTTCTCGGCCGCGGCAATGTATTGCGCGACGGCGATCGCGGCCGGACCGTTGATGGTCATCGAGGTCGTGATCGCGCCCATATCGATGCCGTCGAAGAGCTGCTCCATGTCGAGCAGCGAATCGATCGCGACGCCGCACTTTCCGACTTCACCGCGCGCTTGGGGCGCATCGGAGTCGTACCCCATGAGCGTCGGCATATCGAACGCGACCGAAAGCCCCATCTGGCCCTGGCTGAGCAAGAAGTGATACCGCTCGTTGGTCTGCTTCGCATTGCCGAAGCCGGCGAACTGACGCATCGTCCAGAGCCGGTCGCGATACCCGTTCTTATGAATACCGCGCGTGTACGGATATTCGCCGGGCGGCGGGTTGAGATGGGTAACGTCCTCAGGCCCATAGACCGCCTTGAGCGGTACGTCCGAAATCGTGCGGTCGATGGCTCCGGAACCCGGACCCGTTCGCAAGTATCCCGGCGCCGTCTGCGCCCCGCTGCCGTTGGGGCGGTCGATCATCTTAGCCAAGTTGGAACTTCCTCTTTAAAAAGGGACATCGGAACTGCTATTCTCCCAAACCCGCACCCGCCCCGCAAGGGAGAAGGTCGCTCGCGATGAGCGGACCAAGCAAGCGGTAAAGGAGGTATCCCATGCTGGCACCGCTCCTCGGAATCACTCTGGCGGCCACGACCTTCGTGAACGCGGGAAACGCGCCGTCCACCCTGCCCTTCAGCGACGCCGTCCAAGCGGGCGACACCTTATACCTGTCCGGCAACATCGGTCAGAATCCCGGCACCATGACGTTCCCCGCGGACTTCAAAGACGAGGCGCGCCAAGCGCTCAGGAATCTCGGCCTGGTCTTGCATAAGGCAGGCTACGACTATCGGGACGTCGTGAAGGTGACCGCATTTCTGTCCGACATGCGGGACTACGACGCGTGGAATAGCGTCTATCGCGAGTTCTTCACCGGTCCGAACTACCCGGCGCGAAGCACGGTCGCCGTCTCGGCGCTAGCGCGCGGCGCAAAGATCGAAGTGGAGATGATCGCCGTCAAATCACACTGACGAAGCCGCTGCTACTTGGGCGGCGCGTTGAAAAACGTCGTGAGATAGTCGGGGTCGTGCGCGCGTTCGTGTTCACGATAGGCGCTTGCGTCGAAGAGCCAATCGGGTAGCGACGCGGGAAAGCTCATCTTGACGACCTTCAACTCGCGATACACCGGCGTGCGCAGATCGGGAGCATGATAGATCGCAATCCAGTTCGCGGCGATCCGATAGGCACCGACGGTCTGGAAATTGACGGTGAGGTACGCTTTGCTTCCCGGCTCTTGGAAATCGGGCGGATCGCTATACACATAATCCGCTCGCACCACGTCGTAGTTCGACCGATCGATCCAAAGGTCGCGAATCGCGTTTTTATCCGGGTCTCGCCGCGGATGCAAGACGATGTGATACGTCGCGTGGCCGTCGATCGTTTGCGGAGTTGCCACGCTGACGTCGTAGAGATGTCCGCGCGATGATACGACCGCAATCGTTCTCAGCGTCGTTTCGAGATCGGTCGGCGACGGCGGCTGCGGCGTTGCCTCCGGGGCCGGCGTCGCGATCGCCTCATGCAGCGAGTAGGAAAGCGGCCCGACGAATGCGCGATAAACGCGAGCGGGCGGCAACGTGCTTCCCGTCGGAAGCGCGGCGTCGTTCATCATCTCATCGGTGCCGCGAAACGCGATGCGATGATAAACACCGTCCTCTTCGGTCATATACACGACGTACGGCGGCGTCTGATACGCGCGAAGCCGATCGAGCGCGCGGAACAAGACGGCGTCCGACGAGGGTGTAGAGACGCTCGGCGATGGCGTGGCTTGCGCGAGGAGCGCGCTCATGACAAGACCGATCAACGGGCACGGTATTCGCTAGCGACGAAGGAAGCCCTGATGCTCAAGCACGCGGCGCTTGCAACGATATCGATTCTCGTCAGCTTTCTCGTGATGTGGGCGGCGTGCGAGTCGTTGCACGCGGATCCATCCGTGGCGGTTCTCGGCGCGGTCGTGGCACTCGGGCTGAGCCGGCCACCCGAGGGCCGCGAACACCCGCACCTTTTCGTGGAGGCGGCGGGGCTCGTGCTCATCGGCCTGCTTGCCGCCGGAGCGGGGTTGCTTCTGCGCTGGAATCTCTTCGCCGGCGGCGCGCTTTTCACAACGTGCGTTGCCGCGTCGATGTGGCTGCGCGGTCTTCACGACGATGCGCGCGTTCTCGGCCGAGTCGTGGCCCTTCCATTCATCACAATGCTCATCGCGCCGGTGCGCCCGCAACACGGCACGGGTATCGTGCTGCTCTTCATTGCGCCGCTTGTGGCGCTTGCCGTCTGTCGCCTCATCCAACGACGGCCCCAACCCATCGACGCACCGCCCGCGCGCGAACGAAAGGTTTCGACGCTCCGGCCGCCGGTGCACGTACGCATGGCGTTGCAGATGTTCGTCGCGCTTGCGCTCGCGTTCGTTCTGGGCGCACTCTTCTTTCGGGCGCATTGGCCCTGGATCGTGTTGAGCGCGTTCATCGTCTGTGCCGGGGCGCTCGGGCGAGCCGACGCGCTCTACAAAGGATCGTTACGGCTCGCGGGTGCGCTCGGGGGCGGCGTCACCGCCGCGCTGGTCACGTTTGCACTCCCCGCAAACGGCATACTTGATGCGCTGGTCATCTTTGGAGCGCTGTTCGCGGGTATCGCCTTACGGCCGTTGAGTTACGCGTGGTGGGCGGCGGCGACGACGTTGATCTTTGCGTTGCTCCAGCGCGGCGAAGCAACGGTGCGCACCGGCCTTTATCTCGCGCGGCTGGAATGCATCGTCATCGGAGCGCTGTGCGGTATCGTTGCCGCGTGCCTGGTGCTGCCGCTCAAGACGCGCGACATCGCGCGGCGCCGGATCGCCGACGCGCTCGCCGCGATCGAGCACGGCGCGACGCGAGGCAGCGCAGCGACGACATTCGCGGACAAAGAGCTTGCGCGCTTAGCTGGCCCGCTGCGATTGCACCGCGTCGTCACGTTCGCGCTGCACGACGGCGAGCATCCGGCGGAATGGATTGCCGTGATGCGATCGATCCTCGCGCACGACGCGCCTTCGAACGTTACGGCGATTCGCCAAGCGCGACGCGCGATCCGCGACCAAGACGGCATCACGGCTGCGCTTCGCGCGCTTAGCCCCTAGGGCTCGTAACGCTTCTTACGTCAGGCCTTTGACGATCGCGCGTGGACGAACGACGGGTTCGAGGGGCGCGTCTTCGACGTCGCCGGCCGCGTTGAAGCGTTGCAAAAGCGCATCGCTGGCCGCATACGGATCCAAGTCGGTGTGCGGGTTGAGCGCGAGTTCGCGTTCGAGCCGTTTCTGTAAGCGCCCCATCGCAAGCTGACGCACCTGATGCGCAAACGCTTCACGCCGCTTGGCTTCGATCTCGCCGGTCTCATTCAAGTAGACGACGTGCGATTCGATCGCCTTCCACAAGTCATCGATGCCGTCACCCGAGAGCGCTTGCGTCATCACGAGTTCCGGAACCCAGCCGGCAAATTGCAGCATCTCCATCATGCCGCGAATCTCGCGGCGCATTTGATTTGCCATCGGGTGGTCGGCTTTGTTGACGACGAAGATGTCGGCGATCTCCATGATGCCCGCTTTGAGGACTTGAATGGAATCGCCGCTGCCCGGCTGCAACGCGACGAGGGTCGTCTGCGCGAGTTCCGCAATCTCGATCTCGCTTTGTCCGACGCCGACGGTTTCGATGAGGATCACGTCAAGGCCGAAGGCATCCATCAAGAGCACGGCATCGGCCGTCGCGCCGGCGACGCCGCCGAGGTGTCCGCGGCTGGCCATCGAGCGAATGAAGACGTCGGGATCGACAAAATGTTCGGTCAAACGAATCCGGTCGCCGAGCAGCGCGCCGTGCGAGAACGGAGAACTTGGATCGACGGAAATCACACCGACGGTTTTTCCAAGCGAGCGAGCTTTGCGAATGATCGCCGACGACAGCGTCGATTTGCCGACGCCCGGCGGTCCG
>DASSZO010000106.1:0-5429 GCA_035702815.1 Candidatus Aquilonibacter sp.
GAATTCAACCACTCGTGGGACGGAAAATACCGCATGCCGGTCGGCCTCTATCAGCCGAATCTGCAGTTACCGTACGACGATTCGCTGCTGTGGGTCTACGAAGGCATGACGCAGTATTACGGCAACGTGATGTCGTGGCGCGACGGTTTGCGCAAGGCCAAAACGTATCCCGATCATATTGCCGCGACCTACGCATACTACGATAACGAGCCGGGCCGCCGTTGGAGGCCGCTGCTCGACACGGCCGTGTCGGGTCCGTTCTTGTATACCTATCCGCGCGGGTACAACGCCGAGCGCCGCAGCGTCGACTTCTATTCCGAGGGCGAGCTGATGTGGCTCAAAGTGGACAGCATCCTTCGCGAAAAGACGAACAACAAGAAGTCGCTCGATACGTTTGCGCGCGCCTTCTTCGGACAACAGAACACCGGGCCGATCGTCAAGACCTATACGCGTGAGGACGTCATCGCCGGATTGAATCACATCTTGCCGTACGACTGGGCCGGATTCTTCCACACCTGGGTCGACGACATCGCGATTCATCCGCCGGACGGCTTTGAAGCCGAAGGCTGGAAACTCGTCTATAACGACAAGCCGCAGCACTTCGTCCAGAAGTCGAATTTCTGGTACTCGATCGGCGTGAACGTGCACGACGGCAACGTCCTCGACGTGCGTCAGGGATCACCGGCATGGAAAGCGGGCTTAGGCATCAACTCGAAGATCGTCGCCGTCGACGGCCGCGGCTATTCCGATGACGCGTTGTACAACGCGATCGAGGAAGCGAAGGGAACGACGAAACCGATCACGTTGCTCGTCTCACACACCGACGACTATCGCACGGTCACGATCGACTACCACGACGGCCCGCGCTATCCGCACCTCGAGCGCATCCCGGGAACCCCCGATCGCCTAAGCGACATCATCAAACCCTACACCAAGTAGCCCACCCTTGTGTCATCCCGAGCCCACCCTGTCATCCCGAGCTTGTCGAGGGACGCGCGTCCTTCGACAAGCTCAGGATGACAGAGAGGGGGCTCAGGATGACAGAGATGGTGCCACGATGACAGGAAGCGTTAGAGTGTCTTGATCGCGTCGCCGTATGCGGCGAGCAAGAATGCAATGGCTTCATCGTCGATGACGAGGGGTGGCGCGATGCGCAGGACCCGCTCGTGCGTGTCCTTGGCGGCGACGCCGCGTTCGAGCAGCGCGTGGCTGAGTTTCTTGGCCGGAACATCGAGTTCGATGCCGATGAGCAGGCCGCGGCCGCGCACTTCTTTTACATGCGGCGACGCAACGGCGCGCAACCCTTGCATGACCTTCGCACCCGCGTAGCGCGCTTTGGATGCGAGCTTCTCGTCGACGAGCACGTCGAGCGCCGCCATCGCGACGGCCGAACCGAGCGGATTTCCGCCGAAGGTGCTGCCGTGATCGCCCGGCTTGAAGAGATCCATGATCGGCGCGTTCGCAAGCGCGGCCGATACCGGATAAAACCCGCCCGCAAGCGCTTTTCCGACGACGAGAATATCCGGCTTGACGTTGTCGAAGTCGCAGGCAAACATATCGCCGGTGCGGGCAAAGCCGGTTTGAATCTCGTCCGCGATGAACAGCACGTTGTGCTCTTTGCACATCGCCCACGCGCGCTTGAGATAGCCTTCCGGCGGCACGATGACGCCGCCTTCCCCTTGGATCGGCTCGATCAAAATCGCGCACGTGTTCGGGGTGATCGCGCGTTCGAGCGCATCGGCGTCGCCGTACGGTACGAGCACGAATCCCGGCGTGAACGGTCCGAAATGCTTCTTATACGACGGTTCGCTGCTTGCGCTGATGATCGACGTGGTGCGCCCGTGAAAGTTGTTGGAAAAAACGATGATCTCGGCAGCGTCATCCGGGATGCCTTTGACTTCATAGCCCCAGCGTCGCGCGAGTTTGATCGCGGTTTCGACCGCTTCGGCGCCCGTGTTCATCGGAAGCGCTTTTTCAAAGCCGGTGAGCGCCGTCAATTTTTGCAAAAACGGGCCCATTTGCGTGTTGCGCATCGCGCGCGACGTCAAGGTGACCTTCGACGCTTGTTCGATCAGGGCGGCCTTGATGCGCGGGTGGCCGTGTCCCTGATTGACGGCGGAATAGGCGCTGATGCAATCCAGATAGCGCTTGCCGTCGGCGTCCCAAAGCCAGACGCCCTCGGCGCGGTCGACGACGAGATCGAGCGGCTTGTAATTATGCGCGCCATACGTTTCGTCGAGCTCGATAAACGTATTCGAACGGGAATTCTCTACATGCATGATCCTCGAAATGGCGCCGAGTGTGTTTACCTCGACCGGCCGGAGCCGGCGAAGGAACATGGGGGCACCGGCGCCCATGTTCTAGGAACACTTGCTTGCTCCAGTTAAGGACGTCGCGAAGGCCCACCTTCCGGTTATGAGCCGTCTCCCCCACCGAACGATCGAGCGCTTGCTGGCGCGCGACCACGAACGCGTCGGCGAAGCCGGACGCACGAAGCTGTTGCTGCACGATGAGGTGCGGCCGCATGCGATCGTGCTCTTTCACGGGCTTTCGGCGAGTCCGACCCAATTCGTTCGGTTCGCGCACGAACTCCACGCGCACGGCCATAACGTGATCGTTCCACGCTTACCCCGGCACGGTCACGAGGACCGGCTGTCAACCGCGCTCGCGCACCTGACCGCCGACGATCTGCGCGCGTTCGCCGAAGACAGCATCACCGTCGCCGGTGATCTGGGGGAGCGGGTCATCGTCGCCGGGTTCTCGCTCGGTGGCCTGTTGACGGCCTGGATTGCCGAGCGCTTCGCGGTCGAGCGCGCCGTGGCGATCGCACCGTTTTTCGGGATTTCGTGGATGCCGAATCGTCTGATGGGATCGTTTGCTCGGCTGATCCTCGCGATGCCGAATCGCTTCCAATGGTGGGATCCGATAGCGCGTGAACGGCAGATGCCCGAGCACGGCTACCCGCGGTATGCGACGCATGCGATCGCGCAGTCGTATCTGCTCGCGCACGACGTCATGGCGCACGCGGATGAAGGCATCAGTGCAGAGAAGCTCATCTTCGTCACGAATGCGCGCGAGGCGGCGGTCAATAACCGCGCCGTGCGGCGTCTGGAAGAGCACCTCAAGCTGCACAACCCGGAGCGATTGGAGCACGTGGTACTCACCGACATTCCGTTTTCGCACGATATCATCGAACCGTTACGGCACCCGCAAATTGCCGATCAGGTGTTCCCAATCATTCTCAAACTCATCGAGGGCGAATGACACAAGCGCGCTGCACGTGGGCGACGACCGATCTCTCTATTCCGTATCACGACGCCGAATGGGGACGCCCCGTTCATGACGATATCGTGTTCTTCGAATTTCTGACGCTCGAGGGCGCGCAGGCCGGCTTGAGTTGGGAAACGGTCTTGCGCAAGCGCGCGCGCTATCGTGAGGTCTTCCACGCGTTCGATCCGTCCCCGGTTGCTCGCATGAACGGCAAGTCGGTGGAACGGCTGATGAAGGACGAAGGCATTATCCGAAACCGCAGCAAGATCGAGTCGACGATCTCCAATGCGCGTGCATTCCTCGACGTCAAAGAGGCGTTTGGAACGTTTGATGCATACGTGTGGCGCTTCGTGGACGGAACGCCGATCGTCAATGCTCCGAAGACCTCGGCCGATATTCTCGTAGACTCCGCCCAGTCACACGCGTTGAGCAAGGATCTGCGCAAGCGCGGATTCCGGTTTGTCGGGCCGACGATCATGTATGCGTTTATGCAAGCAACGGGCTTGGTCAACGACCATCTGAGGAACTGCGCATGGCGTTGATTCCGCCGCCCGCTTCTCGCCCCGCCGCATCGTACGACGAAGCGCTCGCGCGAGCTCGAGACTTTATGTCGAAGGACGACGACCGGATCGAACCGTTTGCGCGAACGCGACTGCTGGACCATGGCGCAAAAACTCCGCTCGCGATCGTGCTTTTTCACGGGCTCACCAATCATCCGGGACAGTACGCCGAGTTTGCGCCGCAGTTGCACGCGCTCGGACACAACGTCTACGTACCGCGCATGCCGTACCAGGGCTACAGAGATCGTCTGACCAAGGCGCTGGCGGCGTTGACGGCCGAGGAACTGCTCAAAGCGGCATACGACGCCGTCGACGTCGCGCGCGGGTTGGGCGAACGGGTCGCCGTGCTCGGCATTTCGGCGGGCGGCCTTCAATGCGCGTACCTCGCGCAGTACCGCGAAGACGTGGACGTATCCGTGCCCGTCGCGCCCGATTTCGCCGTGCTCCAGCTGCCCTACGGCGCGAGTAAGGCGCTCGGATGGGTGATGCGCAAGATGCCCAACTTTTTCGTGTGGTGGGATCCGCGCATCCGCGAAGCCCAGCGCCCGAAGACCGCCTATCCCCGTTTTCCGACGCACGCGCTCGCGCAGACGCTACGCATCAGCGATGCGGTCATCGAGGCGGCCAAGCGCGAGAAGCCGCTGGCGACGCGAATCGAGGCGGTTCTCAATCGCGCCGACCCCGCGGTCAACAACGACGTCACGCACGAGGTGCTGCGCGACTGGCGTGGCCTGCGCAAGCACGGCATCTCCTACTACGAGTTTTCCACGCTGCCCGAGAACCACGACATCATCGATCCCGACAATCCCATGGCCGCCACGCAGACCGTCTACCCGAAACTCATCGACATCCTCACGCGCGTCGACTAGATGTACTCGCGGACCCCGGCCCACACGCTTGCCCACGGCTGCGTGAGTCCTTGGCACAACATGATTGGCCGGTCGCGTTCGTAACCGATTGAATACGTCGTTCCGAACGTCCCGATTCTCGTAGCGCTGCGAAAGAGATGGCGATCGGCGCCGCAATCGCCGTTGACGTCGATGACTACGTTGCCGCTGAAGCCGCGCGATCCCCACAGCCAATATTGGTTGTGCCCGCTGATGACCGGAACGTCCGGGGTGAAGAACGCAATCGCCGAGGCTTCACCATAGTTCGATGCAAAGACAACGGCTTGCTTTCGCTCTGCAGGCGGCAACGCGTCATAGTGTTGTTTGACGTTTTCGGCGAGCTCGCGCCATCCATGCATGTCGGCCCAGTCGCCCGGCAACTCCGAGGACTCGCGCCCGTGTTCGGTTGCCGTGATGCCCTTAGGGATATGCAACGCCGCTTGCAGCCCATGCTCGTATGCGATGAACGCCGGTTCCGAAAGCACGGGCAGCGAGAACGGAATGAAGACGGGGCCCAGCACGAGGGCATACGCCGTCACGGCAATGCGCGTGAGATTTCGATCTCGCGTCCACGATTCGATCGCGACGCCGCCGGCTGCGATGAGGATCGGATAGACCGCGCCCATATAGTAGTGCTTGCCGTGCGAGACGATCATTTCGATCACGAGCAGTATGTACGCGAATCCAAACGCGCGAAACGGCGCTTTGCGCA
>DASSZO010000174.1:0-6110 GCA_035702815.1 Candidatus Aquilonibacter sp.
GGCGTCGGGCGCGCCATACGCCTTGAGAAAGTCGACGGTGAAGGTGCGCAAGTCGCGCGCCATTCGTACGTCGCGCGAATCGAACTTCACCTCGAGGATATCGTTTCGCCGGGGCGCGTGCGGCGGATCGAACGTCAACGCGATCAAGGCGACGTCGTCCCGCGAGCCGTCCGGTAAGAGCGTACGCTGCATGTACCGTGCCGGCGCATAAGTGCCCGCCGGCATCGACGCCAGCGCCTCGCGCGCGCGCCGCTCGCCTTCGACCGGATCGTGGTTCGCTTCGGTCAGACCGTCGGTGTAGAGTACGAGCGTATCTCCCGGCATGATCCGGAACGTCACCGACGAGCGCTCTTCGTCGTGCTGGCGCAGTCCGAGCGGCAACCCGTGACACGGCAGTTGCAGCACGGTCCCGTCGGCGCGGCGCAAGAATGGATGCGGATGCCCGGCCGTGGCGTAGATAAATTCACCGCTCGACGGGTCGAAAACACCAACGATTGCGGTGACGAGTGAGTCGGGATAACGGCGCATCAAGGCGAGCTCGGCAACATCGAGCAACTTCACCGGGTCCGTCTCGTAGAACGAAAGCCCCGAAATCGTCTGACGAACCTTTCCCATCAACGCCGCGGCGATGACGCCACGGCCCGTCACGTCGCCGATCGAAACCGCAATGCGCCCATCGGGTAATTCGAACGCGTCGTACCAATCGCCGCCGATGAGCGCGCGATCGTCACCGGCAGCGTATACCGCGTCGAAACGAACATCGTCGACGGTAGGAAGTTTCGCTGGCAGCAGCGCTTCCTGAAAAACCTTCGACGCCGATTCGTGATGTTCGTACAACTGCGCGTTCTGAATCGCCGTTGCCGCGCGACGAGCGACTTCGAAGAGCAATTGAACGTCTTCGTTGCGCAAGCCGCGCGCACCAAGCGTTAGCGTTCCGACACGTCTGCCGTGACTCGTCATCGGAATGCGAAAGTAATGCTCGTCACTCCAGGGACGGCCGATCTCCGCGCCGCGCACGTCGACGACCCGGCCTTCCTCATCGCTGAGTTCCATCTGCAGTTGCGTCGTAAAACGAGGCACCAATGCGGCTTCGAGTTCGCCGAAGACCGCGTCGACGGTCAGTGCGTCCGATAGCTTTCCGCCGAATGTCGCGAGAAACGCGAGCCGCTCGGCGCTAACGCGCTCGGAGCTGCGCACGTCCGTCACGTCGGTAAACGTTGCGATCGCCCCCACAATGCGGCCGGCGTCGTCGCGGATCGGTTGAGCGGAGCCCATCAGCTCGAACCGGCGCCCGTTCGTCAAAACGAAGTCGAAGGTTTCACCTTCCACCGTCTCGCCTCGCGTCGCACGCGCGAGCGGCGCCTCTTCTTTTAAAAGAAAGCGCCCGTACGACTCGATATGATAGGGCGCCGATTCAAAGGAAACCAGGCGCTCGTCGCTTGGAATCCCAAGCAAGCGTTGCATGGCTCCATTGAGATGAGCTGACCCGACATGCGCGTCCAATGCCACAACGGCCGGAACCGGGAGTGCGTCGACGAGGACGATCAGTTCCCGCGGCGAGTGCAGACCTGCAATCTCCACGAGCGGACGGTACCCATGTTAAGTCCGCTTAAACCCGCATCCCCGGACGGCCGATGTAACCTCTGTATGGAAGGTCGCCGCACCAGTCTCGAACGCGCCCTCACGATCGCCTTTGCGCTCGTGATCGCCGTGCTCTTACTCACGATCCCCGGCATGCTTTGGGCGATGAACGGGATCACCTCACAAGCCGAGGTGCTCAACAAACGGGTCATCGCCGGGCAGCTCGCCTACGCAAAGGTCGCCGGCGACGCCGACACCCTGCGCGCAGCGACGCTGCAGGCCGCCACCGCCAACGATCCCGCTACGGCCGCAAAGCAGCTCGCCGCAGCAAAAGCGCTCGTCAAGCAGTTTCCCGACGATGCGCGCAGCATGACCGACATCTTCTGTCCCGCGGATAAGAACGCCAAGGACACGGATATGACGGCCACGCAGTGCGCCAAGGCCAAGGACGAGATCGCAAAGCAGATCGGTCCTCTCGTCGACCAGTTCGGAACGAGCGCGAGCGGCTATGACTTCCAGGCGCTCTCCGCCGTGAGTTTGTTGCAGCAGGGCAAGACCAAAGACGCGCTCGCCCAGATCAACGGGCCGTCCGGTGCCGCTTACGAAAAGCAGAACAAAGACGGCGAGGCGATGCTCGAAGCGTTGACCAAGCTCGCCAACGATCGCTTCGCGCGTTTGATTCAAGCGCGTAACGTCGTACTCATCACGCTCGCCGTGGCGCTGCTCGTCGCCATCGGCGTCGCAATTCTCGTGATGGGCTGGCTGCGCCGGATCGTGCTGCAAAGCATCGGCCGCTGCGTCGAGATTTTCGAGGCGATGGGCAACGGCGATCTCTCCGAGCGCATTAACTGGCACGGTTCCGACCTGCTCGGCCGGCTCGGGCAAGCCATCGATGACTTCGCGGACCGCTTCTCCGCGATCATCGCTCGCATTCAACGCGCGACCGCGACGGTGCAGTCGTCCTCCAACCAAAGCACCCAAATCGCGTTGCAAGTCGACGACCGCGTGCGCGAAGAACTCGCGGCGCTCTCGCAAGCACTCAATTACTCTAACGATCTTTCGGAAGCAGCCGGCACCGTCGCCGATAATGCCGAAGCCGTCGCGCGACGAGTCTCCGATATTTCAAGTGCAGTCGCGCAGATGACGGCGTCGATCCAAGAGATGGATCAGAACCTGCTCAATCTCGCCACCGTCGTCGAACAGGCAGTTGCCAATACCCAAGAGATGTCGGCATCGATCGTGCAAGTTGCCGGAAACGCCGATCGCGTTCGTTCCGAGTCGAACGTCACCGATCAACAAGTTCGCGAAGGCCGCAACGAGGTGCTCGCGCTCTCCAAGGGGATGGGCTCGATCAGCGATACCGTCAAAGACGTCGTCACCGAAATGCAGAGCCTCGACGGCGCGTCGCGTCAGATCGGCGAGATCCTCGGGCTCATCGAAGAGATCGCGGATCAGACGAACCTGCTGGCGCTCAACGCCGCAATCGAAGCGGCGCGCGCGGGCGAACACGGCCGCGGTTTCGCCGTCGTCGCCGATGAAGTTCGTAAACTTGCTGAAAACTCGGCGAGTTCCACCAAGCAGATCGGCCAGCTCGTTGCCGACATTCAGCGGCGTACGTCGGCGGTTTTGGAACGAACGGCGCGTGCTAATTCGTTAGTCCAAAGCAATGCCGAGTCTGCCCGCAACGTCACGCAGATGATCGAGACGATCAGTACGCGCGTGACGGAAGTCGCGCAGCTGGTCTCCGAGATCAGCGTCGCGACCACCGAACAAGCCCGCGCCTCCGAAGAGCTCGCAAAAGCGAGCGAACAGATGGGGGCGATGACGCACGAAGCCGCGGCTACGATGCGTGAGCAGGCTATTACTTCCAACCAGATTCTGGAAAGCGTTTCCGAAATCGAGAACCGCACCGCGCAGGTGGCGCGGTCCTCCACGGAACAACAAACCGCGATCCAAGCCTTGGGGACCCGTATTCAGCAATCGACCGACCTGGGAAGCCAAAACTCGCATTCCGTTGCGAGCCTCACCACCAGTGCCGAAGACGTGCAATCCGAGGCAACTCAGCTCAAGGATATGGTCGGGCAGTTCCGTACAGGCCAAGCGGCCCTAGAAGACGGAAAAACTGGTACTAAGAATGCCCTGGAAGACCCGGGCGCACTTGCGCTATCATCGTAAAAATCACGACCACAGTGGAGAAACCGTGTACAAGACTCTGACCCTGACCGCCCTTCTCGCCGCCTTCGCGGCCCCGGTACTCGCCGCGACGATCGATGCGTCGCTGATCCCCGACGGCACGTATACCGTCAAAGTGGATAAGGTCATCGATAACAAGCACATCGCCGTTTCGATGGACAACGGGTCGCAAGCCACCCTCGCCACGGGTCGCGACACCGTCGATTTCGGCAAGATCAAACCCGGTGATTCCGTCAAGCTTTCGCTCATCAAGGGCCAAGTGATGGTCTACCTGGACCTCACCTCGCACTAGGCGGTACGGTAAGCAAAAAGCCGGCACAACGTGCCGGCTTTTTTATTTCTTGTACACGACGACCGGCGTGTGCGGCGCGCGCAGGTCGATCGCCGCAATGGGACGCTGTCCTCGCCCGACCTGAGCGAGAATCGGGTTCACCAACGGCAACTTCTTGGCAAGGTCAGTCTCGTCGCCGAGGAGCAGCCGAATGCCGTTGTGGAGCGTTGCAACGACGTCGCCGTAGCGGTCATGTTGCACGGTCGCCGGATCGATCGACGCGTCGAGCATCGCTTGGAGATCGTTGCGTAAGCCTACGACGGCCGGCGCATCGAGCGTCACTCCCGGGCGCGCCTGCACGTCGGCCACGAGCACGGGGAGGTGAGCCGACGCTTCGTTGTCCGCGGCCAGGACGCGCAGGCTCGAGTCGACGAGCCAGCGGGTTGCGCCCGTTTGCAGCACGGCGAACGGAGTGCGTTCGGTCACGTCGAGCAACAGCGTCCCGGGCGGGAGCCGGCGGACCCACGCCTTGTCGATGTAGGGAATCGCCTCGATCCGCTTGGCCATCGCGCCCGTGTTCTGCAGCCAGATGTTGGTATTCAACGCAATCCCGGCTGCGTTGAGAATCTGCTCTTTGTGCACGACGTGATTCCCGCGAACGCGTACCGTATGCGGCTTGAACCCGTCCCAGCCGACGAAGGCATACCCGCTGGCCGTGAACAGCACGAGCACGAGCAACAGCAGCCACCAAAACGGACGCAGGCGGGACGCAGGGCTCTTCTTACGCCGGCGGGGCGTCGGACGCGCGTTCATCGGAGCACGTACCGTTCGAGCGCCTCGGCGACCCCGTCACCTTGAACGTCGGATACGACGGCGTCGGCGACCGCACGCAGTTCTTGCGGTGCGGATCCCATGGCGATGCCAAGACCAGATGCCTCGAGCAGCGGCGCGTCGTTCCAGGAATCGCCGATGGCCGCCACTTCGTGCAGCCCGATACCGAGGTGGCCCGCGACGAAACGCAGCGCGTCGCCCTTGTCGACCGCGGGGTTGAGCATTTCGACGAACTCAGGATAGCTGCGCGTGACGTACACCCGATCGCCGAGCGCCTCGCGAACGCGATCCGCATACGCTGCGGCGCGTTCCGGCTCGTCGATCACCACCGCCTTGGTTGCGGGACTGTACGCGAATGCCTCGCGCAGCGACGGGACGACGACCGGCTCGTGTCCGGAAATGCTTGCGTAGAGATCCGAGAAGCGGTTACGCGCTTCGCAATAGTACTCGTCGTTCCGATAGAGCTGCAAATGCATGCGATCCCGTTCGACCAGATCGGCGATTGCCCGTACCGTTTCCACCGGAAGCGGCGTGTCGCGCAGGACGGCATCGGCTTGCGGATCGACGATCGCGGCGCCTTGATAGCAGACGACAGGCGCGTCGAAACCAAGCTCGCGCGCGAACGGTACGGCAGCCCGATACATTCGCCCCGTAACGATACATCCGCGGATGCCCGCGTCACGCATTTTTCCTACCGCTTCGAGAACGCGGGGCCGTAAGACGAGGTCGCGGTCGATGAGCGTCCCGTCCAAATCAAATGCAACCAGGCGTATCACGAACCGCTACGCATTCGTGCCGTCTGGGCGTGCTGCGGCAGTCCCTCGTAATCGCAAAGGGCCGCCAACGGCAATGCATCGCTCTGCATGCGCTCGGGTGAGTTTTCCACGACGCTATAGCTTCGCATGAAGTCGTTGAGCGTCAGTCCCGACGCATGGCGCGCAGCGCCGGTCGAAGGTTGAAACGCGTTGGTACCCGCAAGGAAATCGCCCTCGGCAATCGGCGTCGCATCGCCGACGAAGACGGCGCCAGCGCGGCGAATGCGCGCGAGATACGGTTCGGCATCGCGGACGAGCAGGGCGATGCGTTCGGGTGCGAAGGCATCGATGACCTCGCACAGCTCGTTGCGGTTCTGCGCGTGGATCAGGTAGCACGACGAGCGCATCACGTCGTCGATGACCTCTCCTCGCGGCAACGTCTTGACCTCCAGCGTGTCGATGAGCTGCGCGACGGCATC
>DASSZO010000258.1:0-5035 GCA_035702815.1 Candidatus Aquilonibacter sp.
CGAGGCACAGCCGGCGCCCAATCTAACGATCGGCTACCTCGAACAAGAGCCCAAGCTCGATCCCGATAAGACGGTCCGCGAGACGGTCGAGGAAGGGTTGGGAGAACTCATCGAAGCCCGCAATCGCCTCGACGCGCTGTATGCGGAATACGCGAATCCCGACGCCGATTTCGACAAACTCGCCGAGGAACAATCGCGTTTGGAAGCGATCATCGCTTCGGCAGGCGACGATCTCGACCAGCAGTTGGAGATCGCTGCCGATGCGCTGCGCCTTCCGCCCTGGGACGCCAAGATCGGTCCCCTTTCGGGCGGTGAGAAGCGACGCGTTGCACTGTGCCGCCTTTTGCTGTCGAAGCCGGACATGCTGTTGCTCGACGAGCCGACCAATCACCTCGATGCCGAAAGCGTCGAGTGGCTCGAACAATACTTGCAGCGCTTTCCGGGAACGGTCGTTGCGGTAACCCACGATCGCTACTTCCTCGATAACGCGGCAGAATGGATTCTCGAACTGGATCGCGGTCGCGGCATCCCGTGGAAAGGCAACTACAGTTCGTGGCTCGATCAGAAAGACGAGCGGCTCAAACAGGAAGAAGCGTCGGAATCCGCGCGGCAAAAGGCGATCAAACGCGAATTGGAGTGGGTGCGTCAAGGCACCAAAGGGCGTCAATCCAAGAGCAAGAGCCGTATCGCGCGATTTGAAGAGCTGTCGAGCTACGACTATCAGCGGCGCAACGAAACGCAAGAAATCTTCATCCCGGTCGCGGAGCGCCTCGGCGATAAAGTCATCGAGTTCAAACACGTGCGCAAGGCGTTCGGCGATCGTTTGTTACTCGACGACGTCAGCTTCACGATTCCGGCGGGCGCGATCGTCGGCATTATCGGCCCCAACGGCGCCGGTAAATCGACGATGTTCCGCATGATTGCGGGCAAGGAGCAACCCGATGCCGGCGAGATCGTCATCGGACCGAGCGTCAAGCTCGCCACGGTCGATCAGAGCCGTGAATCGCTCGACGACGCGAAAACGGTATGGGAAGACGTGAGCGGCGGCCTCGATCTGTTGCAGGTTGGAAAGTTCGAGATGCCGTCGCGAGCCTATCTGGGGCGCTTCAATTTCAAAGGCGGCGATCAGCAAAAACCCGTGGGTACGCTCTCAGGCGGCGAACGCGGACGCCTTCATTTGGCCAAAACGCTGCTCACCGGCGCGAACGTGTTGCTGCTCGACGAACCGTCGAACGACCTCGACGTTGAAACGCTGCGCGCGCTCGAAGACGCGCTCTCCGAATTTGCCGGAACGGTGCTGGTCATCAGCCACGACCGCTGGTTCCTCGACCGCATCGCCACGCACATCCTGGCGTTCGAGGGCGACAGTCAAGTCTATCTGTTCGAAGGCAACTATCAGGAGTACGAGGCAGACAAGATCAAGCGTCTTGGCGAGGAAGCCGCGCGTCCGAAACGCATTCGCTACCGCCCGCTGACGCTGAGCTAACCTCGATGGTATAGAGGTACCATCGAGGGTGCCCGCGTCGCGCCCCGCGATCGAAATAGACGACCGCGACCCGGTCGTCGCCCGTGGCGAACTCGAACCAATGGCGTTTGAGATACGACTCGCCGCGATCTTCTTTGCTCGAGCGCCACTGCTTGCGCACTGCCTTTACGACGAGTTGCTCGCCTTCGTAGGAGAACGCCTCGGGCAGAGCCGGCTCGCCGTGACTCATTACCGCCGGGTCGAAGCCGCCGCACGGCTCGATCGGTTTGCCGACGAACATACCTCCTAATATTCGGTGTAAAAGCGAATCTTCGGTAGGCGCGATGCCGGTACGTACGTCGAGCCCACCTGGATCCAAATCGCCTCGTGCGACGAGATCTTTATGCCTTTGGGCACCGATCCGGTGTACTGATAATAGGTACCGCTGTAGAGGTTGCGCAGCGGGGTTGTCGCGTAGAAGACTCGCACGGTTCCGCTATACGGCCCAAAGCTTGAGGCAGTCAGCGGCTCGCCCCAAATATCGAGCACTTGTCCGAGCGTGAAGATCGCCGAACCCAGCGACGCCGTCGAGCTCGACTCGACGTGAATCATTCCGCTCGCGTCGTGCGTGTGAATCGCGTAGTAGCACTTCGTCGCGGTGTTCGTTACGCCGTTGCTCTCGGCGCCCGGGAGATAGAGCCCGATGCCGTCCGGAACGGCAACCTGTTTTCCGTTGACCATCAGCCCCAGGAAAAAGTGCACGTGGTAGGTGTTCTCGTACATCGACGGGGCGCACGCTACGCCGTCTACGCTCTGTCCGACCCCTCCGCGCGACGTGTCGCCGTCGACCGGCGAGAACTGGTTATCGACGCCGTTGACGGCGCCCGACTTCAACACGATCGTCGGCATCGGCGTCGGCGTCGCCGTTTGGGCGACCACCGAAGCCTCGGCAACCGCGGGCGATGCGGAGGCTTCCGGCGTGGACGACGCCGGTGTCGCTACCTGCGCTTGCGGAAGCGCGCTGTCGGCGCCCCCATTCTGTGCGCCGCTGCACGCGGCGAGCAACGCGCAGAGCGCAATGGGGAGAGCGGCAGAGAAAGATCGCATGAAAGGACCTCCACGAAGACGAGCCTATAGTACCCGAATGGTCAGACTCGGAATCGACCTCGGTGGTACCAAAACGGAAATTGCGGCGCTCGACGTTCGCAACCAAACGCTCCTACGCCGTCGCGTTCCCACCCCGCGCGGCGATTACGATGCGACGGTGCGCACGATTGCAGAGCTCGTGCGCGACGCGGAACGCGAACTCGGCGTTCGCGGGAGCGTGGGCGTCGGTACCCCTGGAGCGACGGCAAAAAACGGAACGATCAAAAACGCGAACAGTACGTGGCTGCTTGGACGGCCGCTGCACGCCGATCTCGAACGCGAGATCGGACGCCCCATCCGAATGACGAACGATGCGAACGCATTCGCGCTGTCCGAAACGATCGACGGCATCGCTGCCGGCAAGCGCTTCGTCTTTGCGGTCATCTTGGGAACCGGTGTGGGCGGAGGCATCACGATCGATGGCCGCGTGCACGACGGTCCGAACGGGATTGCCGGTGAATGGGGGCACGCGCCGCTCCCCTGGGCGCAACCCGAAGAAACGCCTGGACCGCCGTGCTACTGCGGACGAACCGGCTGCATCGAAACGTTCCTCTGCGGCCCCGCGCTCGAGCGGGACGGCTCACTCGAGCGGTATACCGACCGCTTGGCCCGCGCGTTGAGCATGCTCGTAAACGTGGTCGATCCTGATATCATCGTGCTTGGAGGCGGCGTCTCGAACATCGACGCGCTGTACACGACCGTCGTCGAGCGCATGCAACGGTACGTCTTCTCTGACACCTTCGACACCCCGGTCGTGCGCGCGATGCACGGAGATTCGAGCGGTGTGCGAGGTGCGGCGATGCTGTGGGAAGAGAGTTGAGTATGGAAGCAATTGTCGTTGAACATGTAGGCGATCGCGGGACGCTTCGCGATCTTACGATGCCCGAGCCGGGCGATGACGAGGTTCTCGTCCGCGTTACGGCCGCGAGCGTCAATCCAATCGATTGGAAACTCCGCGATTCGGCAACTCGGCCGCTGCCGTTCGTCATCGGCCAAGACTTCGCCGGCGTGGTTTCCGCAACGGGAAAGAATGTCCGCGAGTACGTGCAAGGCGAGCGCATCTTCGGTATCGCACGCAAGCACGGAGCGTACGCTCAGTACACGCTCGTCCCGGCTCATTCGACCGATGAACCGATCGCGCACATTCCCGATGGCGTCGGTGATGCGGACGCCGCGTCCCTCCCAACGGCGGGCCTCACCGCCCTTGCATCGCTCGATGCGCTCCGCGTCGGCTCCGGCACGACGGTTGTGATTCTCGGCGCAACGGGCGGCGTCGGTCTCTTTGCGGTGCAACTTGCAAAGGCGCGCGGTGCGCGCGTCATCGGAACGGGTCACTCCCGTCACCAGGCGCAAGCCGCGTCGTTCGATATTGACGACTATATTGCGTACGACCGGCAAGCAGTCGCGGACGCAATTCAGGAGCGCCTCCCGGGCGGCGCCGACGCGATTCTCGATCTCGTGGACGACGCGACGACGATCGGCTCGGTGCAACGTGTTCTACGCCCCGGCGGCACGATCGTTTCGACGATCGGCGCACTCGACGTCGACGCACTATCCGGCAAGGGGTTCCACGCGACAAACCTTGTCATGAACCAAACGGCGGCATCGTCGCACGAAGGCTTGCGGACGCTGGCGCGAATGGTCGAGGATGGAACGCTCCGCGTCGTTATCGCGCAAGAGCGCGATCTCCGTGACGCCGTGCAGCTTCTCGACGAAAGCAAGGGCGGTCACGTCACCGGCAAGCTTGTCGTGACGGTTGAAACTGGACGGATTTGAGCGTATCGATCAGTTCGGGAAGCGTCACCACCGCGGTGTAAGGCTTGCTCACCGACACGCTTCCCGCTAAGACTCCGAGCGAGACCGCATCGAAGAGCTCGCATCCCGCGGCGAGCGCGAGTGCGACACCGGCCGTAAAGGAGTCGCCGGCACCGACGGTATGGCGGACGCCGACGAGCGGCGCGGGAATGAATGCGGACTCGTCCGCCGATGCGACCGCCACGCCGACCCCGCCCAGCGTAACCGCAGCGGCCTCGCTGTTGGCAACGCGGCGCACCGATCGGGCAAGCTCCTCAAATTCAGTCGGCGAAGCGAGCGTGCGTACGGGATGGCCGGTCGCATTACAGGCTTCATCCAAATTCGGAGTGACGACCGTTGCATGCACGCGCGCCGCCGAAGTCATCTCTCGCGTGTCCACGACGACGGGACGGCGCGCGCGCATGTGGTCGACGAGATTCAAGGTGCGCTCGCAAACGCAGCCCAGCGCGTAGTCCGAGACGATGAGCGCTTCACATTGGTGCATTGCCTCTTTGAGGCTTTGCGTGAGGGCGTCGCATCCGCCGGCGCGGGATGGAGTACCCCCGCCTTCGTCGATGCGCGCGATGTATTCGTCTCCGGCAAGAATGCGTTGCTTGTGCGGCGTGACGA
>DASSZO010000116.1:0-13059 GCA_035702815.1 Candidatus Aquilonibacter sp.
GGACAATCGATCTTCATGCGACGTGAGCGCGTTTTCCGGTCCCGCCGGGCCGTTCCTTGGGCGCTCACCGTAACAGGCCGTATCGAAAGGGGCACCGCGTCCGAAAGCGTAGTGGCGGAGCATGGGGCCGAGTTACGACGCGCAGCGCAACGAGTTTTGCGCGTACGTGATTCCTGAAACGCAGACGCCGTACGGTTTACTGCTCGGGAATTATAAAGCGTACGCACAGTCGACCGCCAAAGGCGGAGTACGCGGCCTCTGGGACGCCGATACGGACCAAATCATCTTTGGAACGCATCAGGTGGCGTACCGGGTGGTCGGCGGCGAGCAGACGCTCTTTCCCCATCAGATCACGCGCGAGTTCACGTTTTTACCGTACGCCCAAATCTCGGAATTCACGCTCGAGCATCGCGTTCACGTGACGGAAGCCTTCTACGTTCCGTTCGGCCCGGAATTCGAACGAACCGTCGCCTTCGTCCTGGATGTGACCCTCTACAACCCCGGCGCCGAAACACTCGAAGTCGCGCTCTTTCCGTGGGCCATGCTCGTCGGTCAGCGATTCTACGGCGAACCCGAACATGAAGTCGAGGCGTGGAACGACGGGCCGTTCATCTGCTCCAAAAACGTGGAAACCGGCGCGGAACGCTGGTGGGGCGGTTCGCGTCAGCCGGTTGCGTGTGAACTCTCGCTGCGCGAGCAAGTGTTGCTCGAAAGCATGCGCCGTTCGACCCTCAAGCATGAGGACATTCCGGGCTTCGGGCACGTCACGCCGGAACTCGCAAAGTTCGTCAGCCGCCGCATCTTCGGCGCGTTCGAGTACCGTTTGAGCGTCGCGCCCGGAGCACGTGAGTCGCTCCGGCTCGCCGTGGTCTATCATAAGGACGGACGCGAAATGAGCCGTCCGGTGCTCGAACGGCTGCTCGCCGACAAGCGGTCGCTTCACGATACGCAGCGCTATTACGCAAATCGTTTGGCCGATGCGCGCTTCATGACGCCGTCGCCGACGATTAGCCGCGCGGTCGTGTGGGCGAAAGCAAACATGATCCGTATCGTCAAGGACTATCCGCAAGGATGGGGATCGACGAACTCGCCGCCTTCCGATATCCTCGTCTCGCGCGATACGTCCTGGTTCGTGCACGGATTCGACTACTTCTGGCCGCAATTCAGTCGCGATTGCTTGGAAGTCTTCAACGACGCGATCGAAGAGTCGGGGCTGATGATCGAGTACGTGCGCGGCGTGAGCGGCTACAAGACCGCGTACGATCTCAACATCAACGACGATACGCCGCTGCACCTCATCGCGATGCTGCACTACTATAATGCCACGCTCGACGAGCAGTGGGTACGCGATCGCCTGGCGCTGGTCGTCAGGCTGACCGACTATATGCTGACGCAGCGCGACGATCAGGGGCTGCTCTTCTGTCGCGCCAAAGGCGTCGACATGTACGGCATCTCGTCATGGCGCAATATCATTCCGTACTACACGCTCGACGGCGCCGTCACCGAGATCAACGCCGAAGGCGTCTTTGCGCTCGAGGCTGCCGCAATGCTCTGCGCGGTCGCGGGCGACACCGAGCATTGGGAGAAGTATTCGTACGAAGCGCAGTCGCTGCGCCGCGCGATGATGGACTATCTCTTCAATCACGACACCGGCGCCTTCGTACTCAACTACGATCAAGACAAGAATTATCAGGACAATTTCACGGCCGACGAAGTCTTTCCGGTGATGTTCAACGTTGCGAACGCCGACGAACGCACCGCGATTCTGAAGCGGTTGCTCGAAGCCGACTTCGTTACCCCAGTCGGGTTGCGTACGATCTCGACGGCCGACGCGTGGTATTTCCCGTCGTACGGTTTCGGCTTGCTCGGCGGCATTTGGCCCGATCTCACGTTGTGGTTCGCGTGGACGCTCGCGCGCAACGGGATGGTGGACGATTGCGTCCATTTTCTCAACGTCGTGTACGACGCCATGGAAGGCGGAAGCCCGCGAAACACAGTTCCGGGCGAGTTCGGGGAATGGTTCGACGGCGGTTCGCTGTCGAATCGCGGCATGTATCTCTCGCCGTGGACCGGTGCGAAGTATCTGTGGGCGGTTGCGGAAACCGTCGGGGGCCTCGACGGCTATCGCACGAGCGGACGCCCGCATCTCACGCCGCTGCGTCCGCATGGATGGCAGTGGGTCGCGGCCGCGCGCGTGCATTGGGGCGGACGTCGCTGCACGTACGTCATCGATCTCAAACGCAACGCGGTGTACGGCGACATGCCGGAATTGTCGGCGGAAGAGCCGTTTACGTGCATCTATGCGGGCAAGGACGTCAGCGACGAAGTGATGGTCTCGCCGGTCGAAGTCGGCGCGGTTGCGTTCGAGGACGAGAAGGGCGCCGTTCGCATCTTCCTGTGCAATCTGCTCGATCGCGAGCGCCACGTGCTCGTCGAGTTTCGCGGCCACACCGCGCGGGTCGATATGGCCGCCGGCGAACTGCGCGAACTGCAAATGATCGGAAAGCCGACGGATCGCAAGGCGCGCGCGACGCGCCTCGACGTCGTTCCCGCGCACCCGGCGCGCGTCGCGACTTGATCCGGGATCCGCTTACCGGAGAAGCGGCGCTGCTGGGGACGACGCGCTCGACCCGGCCGGATGAGTATCGTGCCGGCCGCGAAGAGCGTTGCGCGTTCTGTCCCGGAAACGAAGAGTTGACGCCGCCCGAGATCGCGCGCATCGGCGGGAACGATTACTGGACCGCGCGTGCGTTTCGCAATAAATACCCCGCGATTGCGCCGCCGCACGGCGATCATGAAGTCATCGTCGATTCACGCGAGCACACCGTTTCCGTCACGCCGGATGCCTTGCGATTGTGGCGCGCGCGGTACGCCGCGGCGCTGGAATGGGCGCCGCAGTCGTATCCGGTGCTCTTTAAGAATGCGGGCCCCTTTGCCGGTGCGACGATCGTGCATCCGCACGCGCAGCTGATCGTGCTTCCGGTGCGCCCCGATCGTTGGCCGCTCCAACCGGCAGATCTTCCGTGCGCGATCTGCGCCGAGCGGGAGGCGTCGCGCGAACGCGGACTGCTCGTTCTCGAGAACGAGGTCGCCGCAGCCTTTGTCCGCGAATCGAGCCGCTTTTCGTGGACCCTTTCGATCGCACCGCACGCCTGCGCTCCGTCGTTGCTCGAATCCGCCGAGCCGGAGTGGCTCCGGGTTGGGGAGCTCGTCGCGGCGGCCATCGAAGCGATGCATGCGCCGGGCGCCGAGCCGTCGTTCAATCTGCTCGTCTACAGCGACCCGCACGCGCAGCGGGGCGCGTTCCACTGGAGCATCGACGTGGTGCCCCGGACGTCGACCCTCGCCGGGTTCGAACTCTCCACCGGAATGTTCATCCGCGGCGCCACAGCGCAGGAGTCAGCGGCACGGTGGCGCCGAATGATAGCGCCTCCCGATGGATCCTTCTAAGCGCTTCCCCACGATCGTCCTTGCCGCCGGCGTCCTCGTGCTTCTCATCGCCATTGCAATCGGCCAGCAGATGGGAACCCGAGTGCTCGTGCAGGCGGATAATTCCGGAAATATGGACGCAACGCCGATCGTCACGCCCCTTCCGACGGCGACGGCCGCGAATTACGGGCCCGATTGGAAGCGATCGCAGACGCTTTCGGCCGCGGGTGATCCCGGCTTCCCGGACCCGCGCGTGCCTCCGAAGCCGCTCCCGACGCCTGAGCCCACCGCCAAACCGACGCCCAAGCCGAAGTGGACGCCGAACCCCAATCTGCCAATCTGGGACCAGACGGCGCTACCGAGCCCGACACCGAGCGCAAGCACGAGTCCGGGCATGTCGGCCAGCCCCTCGGCAAGCGTGAGCCCGAGCGCTTCCCCGGGTACGAAGGCGGAGGCGACGCCGCTACCTCAACCGTAGGCGCTGCGCCGTGGTTGTACCTAATGTCTCCATTGGAATTCGTTGATACGATAGGGACATAGAGGCGTCTTAAGGAGTCTACCGTGGCCGATCAGCAAACTGGAACCGTTACCGTCAAGCGCGGGCTCGCGCAGATGCTCAAGGGCGGCGTCATCATGGACGTCGTGACCCCCGAGCAGGCCGTTGTGGCCCAAGAGGCCGGCGCCGTCGCGGTCATGGCGCTCGAGCGCATCCCGTCCGATATTCGTGCCGCGGGCGGCGTCGCGCGCATGAGTTCGATCGAATTGATTCAAGGGATCATGGATGCGGTGACGATTCCCGTCATGGCCAAAGTTCGCATCGGCCACTTTGCCGAGGCGCAAGTGCTGCAGTCCATCGGCGTCGATTACATCGACGAATCAGAAGTACTCACTCCGGCCGACGATCTCTATCACGTCGAAAAGCACGGGTTCACGACGCCGTTCGTTTGCGGCGCGCGCGATCTCGGGGAAGCGCTGCGGCGCATCACCGAAGGTGCCGCGATGATTCGCAGCAAGGGTGAGGCCGGCAGCGGAAACATCGTCGAGGCGGTGCGCCACATTCGCGCGATTCGCGACGCGATTTCGATGCTGACCGTTGCGCCCAAGGAAGAATTAGTCGCGCGTGCGCGCGATATCGGCGCGAGCTACGAATTGGTTCGCGAAGTGGCCGAAACCGGCAAACTTCCCGTCGTGCTCTTCTGCGCCGGCGGTGTTTCGACGCCCGCCGATGCCGCACTCATGATGCAGCTCGGCGCCGAAGGCATCTTCGTGGGCAGCGGCATCTTCAAGTCGAACGATCCGAAAAAGTTTGCCAAAGCGATCGTCGATGCGACGACGCACTTCAACGATCCGAAAATCGTTGCCGAAGCCTGCCGCTCGCTGGGAACGTCGGATGCGATGCCCGGCATCGACGTTCGCAAACTGGCGGAGTCGGAGCTGCTCGCGTCGCGTGGCAACTGAGCGCACACCATTGATCGGAGTTCTCGCGCTGCAAGGCGATGTGGTCGAACACATCGCCTCGCTCGAGCGCGCCGGTGCGCACGCGCTCGCGGTCAAAACGCAGGCTGACCTCGATCGGGTCGATGGCCTCGTTATTCCGGGCGGCGAGTCGACGACGGTGATGAAATTGCTCGATCGCTTCGGACTCAACGAGCCGATCAAAGAGCGGGTCCGCGCCGGCATGCCGCTTTGGGGCACGTGCATGGGGATGATCGTCGCCGCACATGATGTCGCTGAACTCGAGCAGCCGACGCTGGATCTCATCGACATCACCGTGCGCCGCAACGCATTCGGCCGTCAGAACGAATCGGCGGAAGTGGATCTGGCGATCCCGGCGCTTGGCCCGCAACCGTTCCCCGCGATTTTTATCCGCGCGCCGTGGATCGAGCGCGTCGGACCCTCGGTCGAGTTACTCGCAGAGCGGAACGGGCACGGCGTCATGGTTCGCGAGGGACACGTGCTGGGTACCTCGTTCCACCCCGAGCTCACCGATGATTCACGCGTCCACGCGTACTTCATCGGGATGGTGAACGAAGCGCGCAAGAACGTAGGGAAGACCTCTTCGGCTGCATAAATCCCGTAGATAATGAGTTCGCAGGCGGCCGCACCGGAAGCGCAAGCGACCGGATTCCAGGGTCAGATCCCGCCGCTCGAGCCGTTGCTCACCGAGGTGATCGCAACGCTCGCGCTGGCGGCGCATGCGTATCTTGCGGACTCCGACGGCCGGCAGCCGGACTTTGCCAGCGCCGAGGCCGCCATCGATGTGGCGAGTAGTGCCTTCGAGCGGGTAAAAGAACGCCTGCGGCCCGATGAAAGGTTAGCAGTGACCCAGATGCTGACCGAAACCCGAATGACATTCGTAAAGAAGCGAGGCGCGTGATGACACCGCCTCGCTTTTTTTTCCACGCGTTTTCGCCGCCCGCAGCTGCTCAAGGAGGCCAGCAATCGTGAGCGACGTGCTCGTTCTGAACTTTACGTATGAAGCGCTGAACATCACGAGTTTCCAGCGCGCGGTTAAACTGCTTTTCTCGGGAAAGGCCGAGATCGTCCACGATCGCGATCGCATCTTGGCGTCGACGCGGTATGAGATGCGCATGCCCTCGATCATCCGGATGCTCTATTATATCCGTAGGCCGATGCAAAAAGTCGCGCTGACGAAGAAGAATGTCCTGATCCGCGACGATCACACGTGCCAATACTGCGGCCTTCGCGGCGAAAAGCTGATGACGGTCGATCACGTCGTGCCAAAGAGCCGCGGCGGCCCGTCGACCTGGGAAAATCTGGTCTGCGCCTGCATGCGCTGCAACAATCGCAAGAACAATCGCACGCCCGACGAGTGCAACATGACCTTGCGTAAGAAGCCGCGGCAGCCGAAATACATTCCGTGGATTCAGATCAAGCGGAACACGCTGCCCGATGAATGGGGCAAGTTCTTGTTCCTCTATAACGTTTCCATCGACGAACGCGTCGAGTAGTGCTTTTTAGCTCACTGCTCCTCGCGGCGGTCGCGACGTGGATTCCGGTCGATCCGCACAACGCGATCGTCATCGATTCGACGCGCGGTCGAATCGTGGTCGCGCTCGAACCGCGTTTGGCTCCGCACGCCGTTGCGCGCGTGAAACAGCTCGCGCGCATGCACGTCTACGACGGACTCAAGATGTGGCGCGTGCTCGATACGCCGGCTGAAGCGTTCATCCAGACCGGTGATCCAGGCAACGTCGACGGCGGCCGATCTTCGCTGCCCGATTTGAAGGCCGAATTTACGGCGAACCTTTCGCTCGGCGACGTCGAATTCGTCCGTGAAGGGCTCGATCCCGAAGGGGTGTTGGACTTCGTTCCCGTCGCCACGCAGGTCGTCGATCCGCACGCATCGACCGTGCGCGGCTGGGGCGCGTACTGCAGCGGCACCGTCGGTATGGGACGCGAGAAGAGCGTCGATTCGGCGAACGCGGAAATCTTCTTGATGCGCGGAACGACGCGCTGGTTCGATCACGATTACACGGTCGTCGGACGCGTCCTCTCCGGCATGCGCGCGGTGCGCTCCGCGGCCGTCGGCGTGCCGCCGGCGCACCCTGATGTGATGACGAAGGTTCGCGTGCTTTCCGATCTGCCCGCGGCCGATCGTCCGCTTCTGGAGTATCTCAATCCGCGGTCGTCCGCCTTCGCCGCGCTCGTCGCGCAAACGCGCGCGCGGCGTGGAGCGGATTTTTCCGTCTGTGATTTGGCGCTACCGGTGCGCCTCGCGCCGCTCTGAGCAGAACGCCATCTCCCAGGCAGCGGCGATCCGCTCGCGCGACGGCTTTTCGACGACGGCGGCGACGCAGCCATCGGGCCGCACGATAAGAACGACGGGCGTTTTGACGTGCCAGCGTTTCGGCGGGTTTGCAACGGTTACGTGCGGCAGGTCGAGGTCGAACTCTCCCGCTACGACCAACAGCGCTCCGCCGGCGCGCACCTCGTTGATTCGGCGTCCGTCCGCTAGACGCAGGTCGTCGATGCGGCGTCCCGCGAGCGGATGTCTCGCGTCGACGATCGGCGATTTGGTGTATCGTCCGCTGAGCATTCCGAGTGCGCGGCAGAGCTTGCGCTGCATTCCACGTCCGCGAATAGCGCGCGACATCGCGCGAACGACGAACTGCTTTGCGCGCGGCGGAAAACCGATGCCGACCCGGGTAAGCCGGTCGGTATACCGTTCCACCGTGTCGGTGACCATCTCGCGCCGTTCGATGTCGTAGCTGTCGAAGAGCGTGTCGGCGTTCTCGGGATCGGCGAGGGCGTACGCGATCTTCCACGCGAGATTCGCCGCATCTTGAATACCGGCGTTCATCCCTTGGCCGCCTGCCGGACTGTTGAGATGCGCGGCGTCGCCGGCGAGTGCTACCCGTCCGACGGTGAAGCGCTGCGCGTGGCGCCGGTGGATCTTGAACAGACTGCTCCAGATCGTCGTCGTCTTCACGCTCTCGCCGAAGACGTCGTCCAACCGCGCGCGATGCGCGTCCGGCGAGAGGATCTCTTCGTCGGTTCCGTCCTTGCCGACCGAACAGATGACGCGCCACGTCTTGGGCGCAAAGCGGATCGCGCCGCGCAATCCCGGCTTGTCGAGACGAACGCGCGCGAGGGCTCCATCGTCGGTATCCGACTCGACGATCTCATCGCTGAGGACGACGCGCGAATCGTAGGTGATGCCTTCGAGCGAAAGGCCGAGTGCGTGGCGCACGACGCCGTGCGCGCCGTCGCAGCCGGCGGCGTACCGGCCGCGCACCGTATGCTCGCCGCTTGCGTCAGCATAGGTAACGTCCACGAATTGGCTGTCGGGCCGCAACGAAGTCACCGTCGCTCCGGGGCGAAAGTCGCAGCGCGGATTGGCCGCTACCAGGCCTCGCAGGACGCGTTCGGTTTCGTTCTGAGGAATGACGAGCACGCCCGGGTCCGCAACGACGTCCTCCATCACGCGCCAATCGATCGAGATGAACGCTTGATCGGTGCGCGCGTTGACTGCGACAAAATCGGTAACGAACGTTCCGGCGGCTCGAAGGGCGTCGTAAGCGCTCCAATCGCGAAGGATCTCTTGCGTGCGTGGCCAGATGACGACGGCGCGCGATTCCCGCACGGGCTGCTCGTTGCGTTCGAGCAGGATCGAATTCACGCCGTAATGCGCCAAGCCAAGCGCAAGCGAGAGGCCAACAGGGCCTCCGCCGACGATGATTACCGCCGCATCCACGCGAAGCTCATTTCCGTTCATGTTAGACGTTCGGTCCCGCCTCTGGCTTCCGTTCACCCAGATGCAGTCCTTTGATGCCTCGGAACGAACCTTCGTTCGCGGGGAAGGTACGCAGCTCGTCGACGCCGCGGGGACGCGCGTCTACGACGCCGTGAGTTCGATTTGGACCATCGTGCACGGTCACTGCCACCCGGCCATCGTGGCGGCGATTTCGCATCAGGCGGCGACGCTGGATCACGCGACAACGTTGGGGGCGACCAACCCCGTCGCCGAACGGCTCGCCGCGCGCCTATGCGAGCTGACCGGCTTGGATTACGCCTTCTTCGGCGGCGACGGCGCGAGTGCCATCGAGGCGGCGTTGAAGATGGCGCTCCAATATTGGCAGCATGCCGGTGAGCCGCAGCGAACGCGGTTCGTTCATCTGGTCGGCTCGTATCACGGCGACACGGCCGCAGCGATGAGCGTCTCGGATATCGCGGTGTTCAAATCGCGTTTCGGTCCGGTCACGTTCGATGCCGTTCCGTACGATCGGGTCGACGCGCTCGACGCCGATGACATCGCGGGCGTCATCGTCGAGCCGATCGTCCAGGCCGCCGCCGGTATTCGCATCGTGCCGCCGGATCGCTACGCCGGATTACGATCGATGACGCCGTTGCTGATCGTCGATGAAATCGCAACGGGATTTGGACGTACCGGAACGATGTTCGCCTTCGAGCAACTCGGTCTGCAACCCGATATCGTCTGCGCCGGCAAAGGCATCACGGGCGGAACGCTCGCGCTTTCCGCAACGCTGGCACGCAAGCGAATCTTCGACGCGTTTCTCGGCGAACTCGACGCGGCAAAGCAATTCTTCCACGGCCACTCCTATGCCGGCAATCCGATCGCTTGCGCGGCCGCGCTCGCGTCGATGGAGCTGTTCGAGCACGAGCGGACGCTGGAAAACGTTGCGCTCATCGCCGACGCGGCGCGTGCACGGCTCGAGGTGCTGCGCGCGTATCCGCGCGTCGTTGACACGCGACAAGCCGGTGCGATGATCGGCGTTGAACTTGCGAGCGTCGATGCGGCGCGTGCCGCGACGCGCGCACTCTACGAACGCGGTCACTTCACCCGCCCGATCGGTGCAACGGTGCAGTTCGTTCCTCCGCTCAGTTCGACGGCGGGCGAAGTGCACGATTTCTTCGATGCGCTCGGGGACGCCGTTCGATGACGTATCTCCGCAAGATCGAGCAGCGGCTTGATGCCATTCGCGCGTCCGGCCGGTACCGCGAACTGCACACGCATCAACTCGATGGCGTGATCGATTTTTCTTCGAACGATTACCTCGGACTATCGACCAACGCGCAAGTGCTTGCAGCGTTTCGCCATGCGACGCGCGCCGGTTCGGGAGGTTCACGGCTCTTGGGCGGCCGTCATCGCGAGCACTCGCTGTTGGAAGAAGAGTTAGCTGCGTGGCTTGGGCGCGAGCGCGCGCTCTTTTTTACCTCGGGATATCATGCGGCGCTGGGTGCGATTCCCGTGCTCGCCGGTGCGGTTGACCGCATCTATTCCGACGAGCTCAACCATGCCTCGCTCATCGATGGCTGCCGGATGTCGCACTGCGAACGCGTCATCTATCCGCACGCGCAACTTCCGGCCAAACCGCAGCGGTCGGGCGCCGCGCTGGTCGTGACCGAATCGATCTTCAGCATGGACGGCGACGCCGTCGACATCCCGCGCATCCTCGACGATCTCGGTCCCGACGACGTCCTGCTCGTCGATGAAGCTCACGCGCTCGGCGTCGTCGGGTCGCAGGGCCGCGGGCTCACCGCCGGCATCGACGACCCCCGGGTGGTCGTCCTCGGCACGCTTTCCAAAGCATTCGGCGTGAGCGGCGGATTCATCGCCGGCCCCGCGGCGCTCATCGAGCTGCTCGTCAATGCTGCGCGGACGTTCATTTTCGACACCGCGCCGCCGCCGGCGATCGCGCTTGCCGCACGCGTCGCACTCGTGCACCTGCGTGGCGGGGACGACCTGCGGCGCCGCCTCCATGAGAACGTCGCACGGACGCGGGCCGGCTTGGCGTCGCTCGGCCTTGCGGTCATCGAGGACCCGTCCCCGGTCGTTCCGGTCGTCCTGGGCGAAGAATCGCGGGCGATGCGTGTTTCCGCATCGTTGCTGACGAAGAAGATCTATGCGCCGGCGATCCGGCCGCCGACGGTACCCGCGGGAAGCTCGCGTCTGCGTCTCTCGCTGCGTGCCGATCACATCGCCGAACACATCGATCTCTTGATCGCGGGGATTGGACAATGCATCGATACTTTGTGACCGGCACCGATACCGACGTCGGCAAGACGCGCGTTACTGCCGCGCTCGCGCTTGCGATGAAAAATGCGGGCATGATGCCGACGATCGTCAAGCTCGTGCAGACGGGCGTGCCTCCCGGCATGCCGGGCGACGCGGCGCGTGCCGGAAAACTGGCCGGCGTGCGATTCGTGGAGTTGGCGCGCTTCGAAAAGCCGGCCGATCCGTGGTCTGCGGCACTTGCGTACAACCTTCCCGAGGTTCACGCGCGCGAGCTCGTCGATGCGATGGCGCACCTCAAAGATGCCGTCGTCGCCGAGGGCGCGGGCGGCCTCATGGTACCGCTCAACGCGCGCGAGCATTTCGGCCACGTCGCCGCGCTCGGGAAATTCGATACGGTCCTCGTCGTCGGATTGCGCTTGGGCTGCTTGAACCACGCGCTGCTCACGATCAACCAGGCGCAGCAGGGCGGCCTTCCGCTCACCGGTGCGGTTTTGGTCGAACGTTGGGGACCGACCGAGCAGAGCTATCGCGACGACGTCGTCCGGTCGTTGCAGGGAAAGATCAACGTTCTCGGGATTCTGCCGTTTGATGCGGACGAAGAGCACTCGGTCAAACAGGCCGCGCCGCTTTTCGCACCGTTATTCGCCTAGACGAGGAGCACCGTTGTCCCATTCGACGATCGACGCCGCGCGTTTTCAACTGTTGGATCGCGGCCTGCCCGCCGACCGCCAGCTGTTGCGCGCAATCGCTGCGTTACCCGAAAGCGACGTTCCGGATCTGCTCAAGCTCGCCGATGAAGTGCGCGAGCGTTACTGCGGAAACGGAATCGCCGTCGAAGTGCTGTACAACGCCAAGCGCGGCGGCTGCTCGGAAGACTGTCATTTCTGCTCGCAGAGCGCGCGCTTTGCGACGGACGTCGATGCCGAGACGACTTCGACCATCGAAGGCTTTCTCGACGCTGCACGCGACGCACATCGGCGCGGTGCGACGGAATTTTGCGTCGTCGTCGCGGTGCGCGGTCCGTCCACCAAACTGCTCGATCGCGTCTGCGAGGCGGTGCGCTTGATCAAGGCGGAACTGCCGCTCAAAGTCGCGGTCTCGCTCGGAATTCTGCGCGAAGACCAGGTGCTCAAGCTCGTCGAGGCCGGCGTCGACAAGGTCAATCACAACTTGGAGACGTCGCAACGCTACTTTCCATCCGTTTGCACGACACACACCTTCGAAGAACGACTGGCAACATTAGAGCTCGTGCGCAAGCATGACCTCGAAGTGTGCTGCGGCGGCATCATCGGCATGGGCGAAACGATCGAGGATCGCATCGACTTCCTCTGCACCTTGCAGACGCTCGAACCGCAAGAAGTTCCGATCAACTTTCTCAATCCGCGACCGGGGACGCCGTTCGGGGACCGTTCGCTCGTCGAGCCGGTCGAAGCACTGCGTTTCGTCGCGATGGCGCGCCTCGCGCTCCCGCGCGCGCTCGTGCGCTTCGCCGGCGGCCGCGAGATCACGCTCCAGGGCCTCCAGGATCTCGGCATGCGAAGCGGCGCGAGCGGAATCGTCCTCGGAAACTACTTGACGACCGGCGGCCGTGGGGATCAAGATGATTTCGCAATGCTGGACCGGCTCGGTTTCGAGGTGATGGCGTAGCTCGTGGGCGTTTCGCTCGCGCGCGCGCTCAGCCGCGCGGTACGCCGCGCCGCCTTCGTCACGGCGCATTTCTCCGCCACCGCCAAGGGGTAACGGACGCATTCCGTTTACCCTTTTGTCGTTTTCGCGGAGATTTCGTCACGCATGGACCAGTCACGCACCCCGTACTTTCAAGCGCTGCTCGATTACGTCGATTCGGGCGTGCAGCCGTTTCACACCCCGGGCCACATGCAAGGGCATGGCGCCGATCGCGCGTTTCGTGAGTTCGTCGGCGATAATATTCTCGCCATCGATCTGACGCCGATGCCCGGCATCGACGACCTGCTGCAGCCGACCGAATCGATCAAGGAAGCGCAGGAACTCGCGGCCGAGGCCTACGGCGCCGATCACACGTTCTTTCTGATCAACGGCAGCACGAGCGGCAATCAATGCATGATGATGACCGCCGTGAATCCCGGCGAGAAGATCGCGGTTCCACGCAA
>DASSZO010000241.1:0-6261 GCA_035702815.1 Candidatus Aquilonibacter sp.
GTTGCGCTCGTCGCCTACGTCCTCGTCATCGAGAAATTGCCGCTGAGTTCCGTCGGGTGGCGTGCGCCGTCGCTGTCGTCGGCCGGCTTTGGGTTTCTCGGAGCGGTCGTCGCGTTTGCGGGGATGGCGGCGCTCTATCTCTACGTCATTCCGCACATCGATCCGGCGTATGGCGCGAAGTCGACGGCTCTCACCGCTCTGCCGCTTGCACTCAAGGTCGAGATCGTTCTTCGAGCGGCGATCTTTGAAGAGCTATTCTATCGCGGCTTCATGATCGAGCGGCTGAGCTCAATTCTTCGCTGGCGCTGGCTGGCAGCGGCGATATCGTGGGCGGTGTTCACGGCGGCGCATCTGAGCTATTGGGGATGGGGAAGCGTGCTCATCGCGGGCTTCGGCGGACTCGTGTTGACGCTGCTCTATCTGTGGCGGCGCGATCTCTCGAGCAACATGATTGCTCACGCGCTCACCGACGGCGTGGCGCTGTTCCTCTAGCGATGGCGCGAACGGCCGATCCGCAACTGCGGCAAGAATTACTCGACGGCGCAGTCGACCACGTCTGCGCACATGGCCTCACCAATCTCTCGCTTCGCCCGTTAGCGGATGCGTTAGGTGTGACGCCCGGCACGCTGCTCTATCATTTCGGCTCAAAAGAAGCATTGCTCATGGAGATCATTCGCGCCGGACGCGAGCGCCAGCAGGCGGCGCTCGAGCAAACGAATGACATGCTATCGCTTTGGAAGGTGTGGACGAAGCCGTCCTGGCTTCCGATTGCCAAGATGTTCTTTGAAGTCTACGCACTCGCGCTGGAGGATCCAACGCGCTTCCCCGGTTTCGCGGAGTCAGCGGTGGATGATTGGCTGCGCGCCATTGCGCCGAAGGCGACGGCCGATGCGCGAGCGGCAGCGACCTTAGAGCTCGCCGTCTTCCGTGGACTGCTGTTGGATCTTTGTGCAACCGGCGATCGCGCGCGTACGACCGCAGCCATTCAGCGTTTTGCTAAACTGACCAGATGAAGGTCACGGTATAGTAGTCAATGGTCGTTCATCTTATCGACGGTACCTACGAGTTGTTCCGGCACTACTATGGACTGCAGCGTGCAAAGGCGGGCAAAGCGCCGCGGTTCGGTGCGGTGGCCGGTGTGCTCAACACCGTGCAATACATGATCCGCGACGGAGCAACCCACATCGGCGTCGCGACCGATCATGTTATCGAATCGTTTCGCAATGCACTGTGGGACGGCTACAAGACCGGCGAGGGCATCGATCCGGCGCTGTGGACGCAGTTCTGGCCGCTTGAAGACGCGTTGCGTGCGATGGGTGTGGCCGTGTGGGCGATGACCGATCTCGAGGCCGACGACGCGCTCGCTTCCGCGGCACATCTCGCATCGGCCGATCCGCGTGTTGAGAAAGTCTGCATTTGGACGCCCGACAAGGATCTTGCGCAGTGCGTACGCGGCGATCGCGTCGTGCAGGTCGACCGCCGAAGCAATACGATCCGTGATGCAGCAGCGGTTCGCGCCAAATTCGGCGTCGATCCGCAGCACATTCCCGACTATTTAGCGCTGGTGGGCGATAGCGCGGACGGCTACCCCGGCATCAAAGGCATCGGAGCCAAAGGCGCGGCGTCGCTGATCGCGCGCTACGGCAAGATTGAAGACTTCCCACCCGAGGCGCTCGGAGATAATCGCGCAGCAGCACTGTTGTTCAAGGAACTCGCAACGTTGCGAACCGACGCACCGCTCTTCGACGATGTCGACGAACTGCGGTGGAACGGGCCGACGGCCGCCTTCGCCGAGATCCGCGAGCGTTTGGAGTTGGTCAACGTCGCCGACCCCTACTGAGGAAGGTTCGCGAAAACGTCAGCGACGTCGAACGTCAGCCACGGCAAGCGATCGCTCGAGAATCGATCGCCGATTCGAAGCGTAGTCACGCCATCGCGGGTGAATGCTCGAACAATGCGTTCGTCGGGGATGACATCGAAGACGACAGCCGAGCCGTTCGCAAGATATGCCTGCATCTTCCACTCGACATTCGTGACGCGATCGCTCGGCGAGCGCACTTCAAACGCGACATCGGGCGCGAAGGGCGGTTCTTCTCGGTCCTTGGGCGCAAGTGCATTGATGCGTTCGATCGAGACAAACGCCACGTCGGGGACGAGCGTGGTTTTCTTCGGCTCGCCGGGATTGAGCCAGAAGCGCCACTCGGTTGCCACGTCGCCTCGATCGCCCGCGCGTGCTTGAAGCATCGCCGCTATCCCGAATTGCAGGAGCGCGTGCGTACGCTTAGGGCTCACCTTCTCGACGGGACGGCCGTCGAGCAGCTCGATATAGGGCTTTGCGTCGATGGATCGCATGTACAGGTCCTCACCCAGACCTTATCACGCGATGATCGGATTGCGAAAGCCGTTAGCGCCGGCGACGGGCGCTATACACCTTCATCGGTTTGGGTGCCATCGGCTTCGCGTCGGGGAAGAGCGGATTGACGGCGCGGTCGATCTTCTTGCCGATCGTGTACTCGATCTTGCGGATCAGCGATTCTTCGTCCGCCGAAACGAACGTGAGCGCATCGCCCGACGCTTGCGCACGCGCGGTGCGGCCGATGCGGTGGACGTAATCTTCCGGCGCAAGCGGCACGTCGAAGTTGACGACGTGGCCGAGCGCTGCGACGTCAATACCGCGGGCGGCGAGATCGGTCGCGACGAGCACGCGGCACTTGCCTTTTTTGAGGTTATCGAGCGCACGCGTGCGTTGCGACTGCGTGCGATCGCCGTGCATCAGATCCGCGGGGATGTTCGCCTTTTGCAGCTGCGCCGCTAAGCGGTTCGCGCGCGATTTCGTGCGCGTGAACGTAATCGCGGTAAAGATGTTGGGGTCTTTGAGCAGTTCGATCAAAAGCTCGGTCTTGCGCTCGGTCGGCACCGAGTAGAGGCGCTGGTTGAGCGTCTCGACGTGGCCGTCGGTCGCGGCGAGTTCGACCTTCGCCGGATCGTGCAGCATGTCGCGCACGAGCGCGGACACCGCGTGCGGCATCGTCGCCGAGAAGAACAGCGTTTGGCGCTGCGCCGGCAGCGTTTCGAGAATGCGGCGCACGGCGGGCAAGAAGCCCATGTCGAGCATGCGATCCGCTTCGTCGAGCACGACGGTTTGAATCGAATTGAGTTTCACGCCGCCGTTGCGCATATGATCGGTCAAACGGCCGGGCGTCGCGACGATGATGTCGGTGCCGCGCTTGAGCGCTTTGATCTGTGAACCAAACCCGACGCCGCCGAAAATACCGGCGACGGTGATGTTGGTGTGTTTGGCGAGTTGCGTGATGTGTTCGGCGACTTGTGCGGCGAGTTCGCGGGTCGGAACCAGCACAAGAGCGCGCGTTTTGCCGCGCGGCTGATCGATCAGGCTCTGCAGAATCGGCAAGCCGAACGCGGCGGTTTTACCGCTGCCGGTCTTGGCGCTCGCGAGCACGTCGCGGCCGGTGAGGCCATGCGGGATCGCCTGGGTTTGAATCGGGGTGGCTTCGGTAAAGCCAAGGTCGCTCAGCGCAGCAAGCAGGCTCGGATGTAATCCGAGCTGGGAAAACGTGGACATATTGTGAGTTTTCGTCTTTCAAATGTGCGCAATACGATCGCACTTGAAAGATCGCGCTGGAGTGAATTCGCCTCAGCCTCTCACATTTCGCCCCAAAGGTCAAATGCGAAGGTCGTCCTTCGACAGGCTCAGGATGACAAGAGCCAGGCTCAGGATGACAAGAGGCGGGTCTCATCGGGCTTTAATGGGGCTTGCTGGGGGTTGTCAGGGGCGGGCCCTACGATTGCATGCGGAGGAAGCGATGAAGGTTCATTCCGGCGATCCGGTTGTCAACGTGCGCGATCTGCGCAAGATCTATACGCTCGGCGAGGCGCAGGTCGTGGCGCTTGCCGGTATCGATCTGCAGATCGATCGCGGCGAATTCGTGGCGGTGATGGGGCCGTCGGGCTCCGGTAAGTCGACGTTCATGCAGATCACGGGACTGCTCGATAATCCGACCTCCGGCGAGTACCGGTTCGAAGGCCAGGACGTCTCGCATTTGGATGCCGACGCGCGCGCCGACATTCGAAGCCGTCGTCTCGGTTTCGTGTTTCAGTCGTATAACTTGTTGCCGCGTACGTCGGCGCTCGAAAACGTGGAATTGCCGATGGTGTACGCGGGCGTACCGGAAGCGCAGCGTAAGCAGATCGCACTCGAGAAGATGAAGATCGTCGGCGTCGATCATTTGGCGGATCATGCGCCCAATCAAATGTCGGGCGGACAGCAGCAGCGCGTGGCGATCGCACGATCGCTCGTCAACAATCCCGGTTTGATTCTCGCCGACGAGCCCACGGGCGCGTTGGATACGAAGACGTCGGAAGACGTTATGCGGATCTTCAAAGAGCTCAACGAGGAGCAAGGAATCACGATTATGCTCGTCACGCATGAGCCCGATATCGCGGCGCATGCAAAGCGCGTGGTGACGTTTCGTGATGGATGCGTGGTGAGTGATGCGTCCCTCGACAAGCTCGGGATGACAGAGGGGAAGCTCGGGATGACAGAGGGGAAGCTCGCGATGACAGAGCGCGAGGTGGTGGCGTGAGCGATTTTAAGGGGATTTTGCGGTTGGCGTTGCGGGCGCTGATTCGCAATAAATCGCGGTCGATTCTCACCATGTTGGGCATCGTCATCGGCGTAGCGGCGGTAATCGTTACCGTGGCGATCGGCTCGGGCGCGCGAACGTCGGTGCAAAACAGCATCAACTCGCTCGGCTCGAATTTGATCGTCGTGCAGCCGGGATCGCTCACGACCGGCGGTTCGCGCGGCGGCTTCGGTTCGGCTTCAACCCTGACGCCGGCCGACGGCATGGCGCTCGTGCATTTGCCGGGCGTTGCGGCGGTCTCGCCCGACGTGACGGTTCGTGCGCAGGTTGTCGGTAACGGTAATAATTGGCAGACGCAAATCCAAGGCGTCGCTCCGACCTATTCGCAGATACGCTCGTGGGACACGGCGACCGGCGCGATGTTCACGCAGAACGACGTGAACGCATCGGCGAAAGTTGCAGTGCTTGGGCAGACGGTTGTTTCCGAACTGTTCCCTGACGGCAGCAACCCGATCGGTCAGACGATCATGATTCGCAACGTGCCGTTCACGGTAATCGGAACGCTCGTTTCGCTCGGCCAGAGCGGTATGGGCCAAGATCAAGACGATACGGTGCTCATTCCCTACACGTCGGCAATGGAACGCCTTACCGGCCTCACGACTGTGAACTCACTGATGGTTTCGGCTACGACCGCGGATCAAGTCGACGCGGTGCAATCCGAAGTCACGGCGGCGCTCGAGCAGCGCCACCGGATTCCAGCCGGCCAGCAAGACGACTTCCAGGTGCGCAATTTGCAGTCGATCGCAGCGGCGGCGTCGTCGACGGGTGCGGTGATGGAGTTCTTGCTCGCAGGCGTCGCGGCGGTCTCGCTCATCGTCGGCGGCATCGGCATCATGAACATCATGATGGTCTCGGTCACGGAACGCACACGTGAGATCGGCCTGCGGATGTCCGTCGGCGCGCGCGGCCGCACGATCCTCAATCAGTTCCTTACGGAGTCGGTCGTGCTCAGCTCGATCGGCGGCCTCATCGGCATCGCGTTCGGCTTTATCGGCACGTTCTTGGTTGCGTCACTCGCAAAGTGGCCCACAGAAGTGCCGATCGCATGGGTGATCGCATCGGTCGTCTTCTCCGGCCTCGTCGGCGTCTTCTTCGGCTACTACCCCGCAAAGAAAGCCGCCAGCCTAAACCCAATCGAAGCCCTACGCTTCGAATAGGCCCCCCTGTCACCCTGAGCTTGTCGAAGGGCGGCCTAATCGATGGTGAATGCCAAGCGTATGGCAGATGCCGACGCTAGGCTTGGATCATGTACCTTCTTGCAGTGCTCATCGTCTGGGGGCTGGTGATGCTCCTGACCCGTAAGTCACGGCCGCGTCGCCTCGACTCGGACGACGGCTTCATACCCGCGTATCTGTTGATGCAGCAATTCCAGCGCCACAACGACCAATCGGGAACGCACCTCCGGCATTGATTACGTTCCGAAACGCTTCGCCGATCGTTCTTTTGCGCGGGCTGCCCACTCGGCGCGATCGCGCGGGGCGGCAGTGGTGACGAGCGAGTCCATCAATCGAGTGGCCGCCGCCTGAATTTCGTCGACGGCACGATTGAAAGCGGCTTCGTTGGCTGCCGAAGGCCGCGTGAAGCCGGAAATCTTACG
>DASSZO010000002.1:0-5110 GCA_035702815.1 Candidatus Aquilonibacter sp.
GGTAAGACGACGCTTCTGAAGAACATCGCGCAAGGCATTTCCATCAATCATCCCGAGGCGCACATCATCGCGCTGCTCGTCGACGAGCGTCCGGAAGAAGTTACCGACATGCAGCGCACGATCGACGGCGAAGTCGTCGCGTCGACCTTCGACGAGCATCCGGAGAATCACACCGCCGTCGCGGAACTTGCGATGGAGCGTGCCAAACGCTTGGTCGAACTCGGCAAAGACGTCGTCATTCTGCTCGACTCGATCACGCGTCTTGCGCGCGCATACAACCAAGTGGTTCCCACATCCGGCCGCACGCTCTCGGGCGGTCTCGATACCGCATCGCTCCACAAACCCAAGCGGTTTTTCGGCGCGGCGCGTAAGATCGAGAACGGCGGATCGCTCACCATCATCGGCACGGCGCTCGTCGAGACCGGTTCGAAGATGGACGACGTGATCTTCGAAGAGTTCAAGGGCACGGGCAACATGGAACTCAACCTGACCCGCAAACTCGCCGAATCGCGCGTCTTCCCCGCGGTGGACATCAAGCGGTCGGGAACGCGTCGTGAAGAGTTGCTCCTCACGACCGAAGAGATGCGCAAGGTGTGGATGCTGCGCCGCGTGAGCGCCGCGCTCAACACCGGCGACATCACCGAAATGATCCTCGAAAAAATGGCGCAGACCCGCAACAACGACGAGTTCTTGCAGTCGGTCACCAAAGAGGCGCTCTCCATGTCGCGCGGTTACGACGACTCCAGCAACGGCAACGGTCGCTACAGCGATCGATAACACCCCGCCAACGGGCGGCAATCAAAGAAAAGCGGGCGGAGGAAACTCCGCCCGCTTTTGTTATACTCGGCCCATGGGTGTTCGAAAGACGGTGATCTGGCAAGCGGTTTTGGCGTCGGCGCTCGCGTTAGCCGCATGCGGCGCGGGCAACGGTTCGACGCCGTCGACGCCGTCATCGACGGCGCTTGCCATCACGCTGCCGAATGGTTCGCCGCCTCCATCGCCCATGGTTCTTTCGGATCAGCAATTCATCAGCCCGGGCAGCAACAGCGCTTACCTCACGACGGCTTCGCGCGATGCGTCGGCCGTTTGGAGCGTCAGCGGCAACTCGATTGCGCTGGCGAACACGCCGCCCGGTGAGCTCGCGCTTCCGGGCGATCCGCTGCCGACGGCTTCACCGGGGACGACCTACATCGCCGCAACCCAAACCTACGGCCCGTCAACGCTTACGGTTCGCGACGGCGGCGCAAGTGCGAGCATCACCGTCTATCACTTTGCGTCGATCACGTTTGCGTGCCAATTCCGCTACCAGCCCGCCTTCATTTTCGATCCCGACCGTGCAAGTGCGGGTGATCTGCAGCATCCCGACACGTACGATCTCTACGTGACGGAAACGTCGAGCGTCCCCAACGCCATGGATCCTTGTTACGGCACCGCGCTCGTGACCGGATCGCCGCCGGCGTGGCACATGCCGTCGGGCGGGGTCGTCATTCCGATCGCGAGTACTGCCGACTTCATGGCGATCACTCCGGCGCAGTTCGCCAATCCGGTAACGTCCGCGCCCGTCGTGCAGAAATCCGTCGCACTTCTCTTTCGCACGCGCGAAGGCCGGTACGTCAAGCTCGAGCCGGGACTAGGCTTACTCGAAGTCTCCGACGCAAACGGAACGTTCCCGTTCTGACGCTACCTGTACTCGACGCTGGAATTTGTACGCTTCGGCCGTGGCGTCTCGGCGATCTCGATCGACTCGTAGCGCTCGCCAACGATGAAGAAGTCGCGCGGTATCTCGGCGATCGCTTTCCGTACCCGTATCGTCGAAGCGACGGCGAGTGGTGGCTGGCAGCGCAGATGAATGCTGCGACCGACAACAATTTCGCAATCGACGTCGAGGGCGAACTTGCCGGCGGCATTGGACTCGACCCGTTCGGCGGTGAGAAGCGTTTGGTGGCGCACATCGGGTATTGGCTCGGACGTCCGTTCTGGGGTCGTGGAATCGCGACGGCCGCATGCGCGGCCTTGACGAACGAAGCGTTGACGCGGCGCGATTTCGTGCGCCTCGAAACCGCGGTATACGCCCCGAATGCCGCGTCGATGCGCGTGCTTGAAAAGTGCGGTTACGCGTGCGAAGAAGTCATGCGCAAAGCGGTCTTCAAACACGGCGTCATCCTGGACGCGTATCTGTATGCTAAGGTGCGCGACGATACCCTAGAACGGTAACTTCACGTTCGCGCTCAGCACGATCTTCGAGCGATGCAGCGCTTCGGGTGCGGGAAACGGCTGGCCTTGCACGTGCTGCGTAAGGGTATCGACCATCATCGAATAGGTGAGTGTGGGCGACAACACTGCCGAGAGTCCCCAGTTCACATAGTCGTAGTAGAACGGAAACGGCTGGCCGTTGAAGTAGTCGCTGAAAATGCCCGCTCGCGCTACGGCGAGCAGCTTGGGCCGTAACGGAACGTCGCCCTCGACGTACGTTCGGTAGAGCCACTTGCCGCCTTCGTCGCCTGTCGCCGCCGGCGTGTGGTTCCACGAATGCAGAAACTCCGCGTTGAACGTCGCAAGCGGTTTCCCCAACGTCTTCTTGCCGTACGTTGCTTTGAATGCGACGAACGGCAGGTGCTCGGTGTTCGCGCCCCAGGGACAGCACGAGGTGACACGCTGGTAGTACCCCGCGCTGATCGTCGTTGCTTTCGAAACCGCGTATCCGAGCGACCACGTATCGGCCACGTCGTCATACGACGGTCCGGGAATCGCGGCGCCGCTCGACGGGTTTGTCACCGTTTCGTACGTTTCATCGATGCGTTGCTGTTTCCAGGTTGCGCTCAGATGCTTGTTGAGCCGTGCCTTGATCGAAAATGGAATGCGCAAGAGACCGTCCGGCGGGGGAAGCGAACCGGGTTTCCCCGTCTCGTTTGCGCCGCTGACAAAGGTCGATTGAAGGGTGATCGTCGCCGTGACGGGAGGTTTGGCATGCATGACGCTCTTTTGCCCCTGGGCCCCTTGAAGTCGCGAGTTACTGTGCGTAACTCAACAGGCGGCGATGATACGCGTCATCGAAAGAAGCGGATATGCCCGAACCAGACGGGATCCGTCTCAACAAATATATTGCGCAAGCCGGTATCGCTTCGCGCCGCCGCGCCGATGCGCTCATTTCGTACGGTAAGGTGCGCGTGAACGGAAAGGTCGTGCGCGAACTCGGCACGATCGTTCTGCCCGGCGACAAGGTCGACGTGAGCGGCACGCCGATCAAGCCGATCGAAGAGACGGTCTATCTCGTGATGCATAAGCCGACCGGCGTCATGACGACGATGCGCGATCCCCAAGGGCGCCGCACGATCGTCGAATTGATACCGAAGAAGATGCCGCGCATCGTTCCCGTCGGACGGTTGGACTACGACACTGCGGGCGTACTGCTGCTCACCAACGACGGCGAACTCGCGAATAAATTGCTTCATCCCCGTTTCGGCGTCGATAAGACGTACCGCGCCACGATCACCGGACGGCTCACGCCCGAGGACGTCGAGGCGCTTCGCGAAGGCGTCGCGCTCAAAACGTACACCGCCTCGAGCGCCAAGGTGCGCGTCGTCTCCGTGCGAGCCGGATACTCCGTGGTCGACATCACGATTCACGAAGGCCGCAATCGTCAGGTGCGCGACATGTTCGATGCGCTCGGCCACCCGGTGCAGACCCTCGTGCGGCTGCGATTCGGGCCGATCTCGCTCGGCGATTTGGGCGTCGGCCGGACGCGGTCGCTCACGCCGAAGGAGCTGGCGGCGCTCCAACGAGTCGGCGAGGGCTGACTTTTGTCAGCGGGTCCGTGTGACGGCGGCCGTCGAAGCTGCCTCCACCGTGGACCGCTACGAAGCCCCAGCCCGTGAACTCAAACTTGCGCGGCGCGATGCCCGCGCTGACCGCACCGTCGTCCGCCTCCAAAGCGGAGCCGCCTTCGGCGGTGAGACGCTCGCGATCTGCGCCGGCCCCTGCTCGGTAGAATCGGCCGAACAGATCGAGGCGACCGCCAAAGCCGTCTCCGCGGCCGGCGCGAACGTCTTGCGCGGCGGCGCGTTCAAGCCGCGGACCTCGCCCTATGCCTTTCAGGGTCTCGGGATACGCGGTCTTGAGTACATGCGCGCGGCCGCGGACCGCTACGGGTTAGCGGTGGTGACCGAGGTTCTCGACCCGCGCGACGTTCCGGTCGTCGCTCGCTATGCCGACATGCTCCAGATCGGCGCCCGCAATATGCAGAATTTTGCCCTCTTGCGGGAGGCGGGGGAGTCGGGAATGCCGGTGCTGCTCAAGCGCGGGATCGCGGCGACGGTTGAGGAGTGGCTCATGGCCGCCGAGTATCTGCTGCTCGCGGGCAACGACAAAGTCGTCCTGTGCGAGCGGGGGGTGCGCTCGTTCGATTCCGCGACGCGCAACCTGCTCGATCTGTCCGTGGTGCCGCTCTTGGGCGAGTTGACGCACCTCCCGGTGATCGTCGACCCGTCACACGGGACGGGCGTCGCGCGTTTGGTCGAGCCGATGGCCTATGCCGCGGTGGCAGCGGGCGCCGACGGCCTCTTGGTTGAAGTGCACCCCGACCCAGCGAGCGCCGCGTCGGACGGGCCCCAGTCGCTAGACCTGGACGGCTTTTGCGGTCTGATGCGTGGCCTTGCCAGCATCGCCGGCGCGGTCGGCAGGCGGTTGCCTGCGGCAACGTTGGCGGCCTAGGGTATGATCAAGGGCACTCTCTGAGTGCGGCTCGCGTTCACTAGGTAGCAAACTAAATTCTTCGAGGTAGATACATGACGTTTTCGCGCATCGTTGCAGCAACGTGCACGATCGCGATGGCAGCGACGACCGTTCCTGCCTTCGCACAAGTAATGGGCGGCAATTTCACGATTGCTAAAGTGATCAAGCAGGGGACGACGACGCACTCGGTCGCCGGCCCGGGCACGGTGACGGTCCAGGTTCAAGTGAACGCCGACGGAACGCATAAGGCGACCAAGGTTCTCCGTTCGACCAATCACGGCGACGACGCCGCGGCGATGGAAATCGCGCAGAATTCCAAATACAAGCCAGCGACGCGCAACGGAAAACCGACGACAACGTTCTACGACTTCATCCTGAA
>DASSZO010000052.1:0-2034 GCA_035702815.1 Candidatus Aquilonibacter sp.
CGACCAGCCAGCGTTCCTCGAGGCGTTGCTTGTTGGTTGCGCCCTTCGGCAGCAACGAGGCGATCGCGTAAGAAATACGCGCGTCGTACGCCGCGCCGCTGGCCGGGCCGCCATCGACCTCGAACGGCAGCATCAGCAGATGGTACGACCGGCTTGCGAGCGCTATCGTCCCGCGCGTCGAGGAAATCAAAATGCGTATCGAGGGGCCGTCATCGGTATGCATCGTCCGAGCCTCGTCCGACATCCACCTTTGCGCCCGGGACGGATCGGTGAATGTGCGCACGAAAACGGCACGCACATTTGCGTCGGATTTCGCAGCTGCCAGCGCATCTTCGGCAGCAGGCAGATACCAACGAAGCTGCGCTCCCGTCAGGCCGGCATTTGCCGCGGAGACTCCCGTGAGGTGCGTTTCTTGCGCGGCCCTCAGGAGCGCGCGTATCGCATTTGAAGCGACGGCGGAACCGTCGTCTCTGACGAATGCATCGCCCTTGCGCGTAATCGTCGTACGATAGGTCGAGGGCTTCCCCAATCCCGACCAGCCCGAATCGATGGTGATCGAACGGACGTCGGAAACGTGAAGTCGCTGGGCGGGCTGCGTCGCGGCGAGCAGCATCGCGGCGAGAGCCGCGGCGAAAACCCTCACACCGAAACGAAGCAACAACGCCACGTGCTCTGTGACTAGTCTTCGAGTTTGAGCACGGCCATGAAGGCTTCTTGCGGCAGCTCCACACGACCGACGCGCTTCATGCGTTCCTTGCCGGCCTTCTGCTTCTCGAGCAGTTTGCGCTTACGGGAAATATCGCCGCCGTAGCATTTCGCGAGTACGTTTTTGCGCTGCGCGCTGACCGTTTCGCGTGCGACGATCTTGCCGCCGATCGCCGCCTGGATCGGCACTTCGAACATTTGACGCGGAATCAGTTCCTTCAGCTTCTCCGTCAGCGCTCGCCCACGCGACGCGGCCTTTTCGCGCGCGACGATGAACGACAGCGCGTCGACCGATTCGCCGTTGAGCAGAATCTCGAGTTTTACCAGGTCGCCTTCACGGTACCCGATCACCTCGTAATCGAGCGAGGCGTAGCCCTTCGTTCGCGACTTCAATTGGTCGAAGTAGTCGACGATCACTTCGATCAACGGCATCTCAAACGTAAGAATCACGCGGCCGTCGTGAAGATATTCCATGTTGAGCAGATTGCCGCGGCGAGAAATCGTCACGTCCATGATCGTTCCGACGTAGTCGGGTGGCGTGATGATCGTCGCCTTGACGAACGGCTCTTCGATCGTGTCGATTACGGTGGTCGCCGGCAGCTTCGACGGATTGTCGATCATCTCGACCGTTCCGTCGGTCTTCGTCACGCGAAAGACGACCGAGGGCGACGTCGCGATCAGATCGAGCGTAAAGTCGCGTTCCAGGCGTTCTTGCACGATCTCCATGTGCAAGAGACCCAAGAAGCCGCAGCGGAATCCAAAGCCGAGCGCAACGGAGGTTTCGGGCTCGTACGAGAGCGCCGCGTCGTTGAGCTTCATTTTGTCGAGCGCGTCGCGCAGATCGTCGTATTCGACGCCTTCGTTCGGGTAGAGCCCGCAGAAAACCATCGGCACCGCTTTGCGATAGCCCGCGAGCGGCACGTGCGCCGGATTGCTCGCTTCGGTCAACGTGTCGCCGACGTCGATATCACCGAGCGACTTGATATTGGCGATGACGTATCCGACGGAGCCCATGTCGAGTTTTGCGGTCGGGCGCATTTGAGGCGAAAAGACGCCGACCTCGGTGCATTCGTACACCTTCTGGTGCGCCATCGACATAAAACGGCTGCCGGCTTTGAGCGCTCCGTCGGCTACACGCACGTAGGAGACGACCCCGCGATACGGATCGAACTGTGCGTTGAAGACCAAACCGCGGAGATGGTCGCGATGACCCTTCGGCGGCGGAATGCGCGTGACGATCGCTTCCAGGATCTCTTCGACGCCGATGCCGTTCTTGGCACTGGCGAGGATGCATTCGCTCTTCTCGATGATCAGCAATTCCTCAACCTC
>DASSZO010000088.1:0-14647 GCA_035702815.1 Candidatus Aquilonibacter sp.
TTCGAGCGCGGCATCACGGTACAAAAGCTCAAGAAGATGGGCAAGACCGACGAGACCGGCACGTTCCAGTGGTGGAAGCCCGATCCCGAGATCTTCGAGACGCTCGAACTGCACTGGGATATTTTGCAGAAGCGCCTGCGCGAGCTCGCGTTTTTGAATCGCGGTCTCTCGATCACGCTGCGCGACGAGCGCCCCGAACAAGTGCGCGAGCGCACCTATAAGTTCGACGGCGGCATCATGTCGTTCGTCGAGTATCTCAACGAAAAGAAAGATACGCTCCACCCCATTATCACCACGCACTCCGAGCGCGACAACGTCGACGTCGAAGTCGCGATGCAGTGGACGGATGCGTATAGCGAGCAGATCTTCAGCTACGCGAACAACATCAACACGATCGAAGGCGGCATGCATCTGCAAGGCTTCCGCCAAGCGATCACGCAAGCAGTCAACAGCTATGCCAAGAAAAAAGGCATGCTCAAAGAGTCGGACGGCTCGCTTTCGACCGACGACATCATGGAAGGCCTCACCGCCGTCGTTTCGGTGAAGCTGCAAGAGCCGCAGTTCGAAGGCCAGACCAAGACGAAGCTCGGCAATGCGAAGGTGCGCAGCATCGTGTACGGCTTGGTGAACGAGCGCATGGATTTCTTCTTCGAAGAGAATCCCAAGCAAGCGCGCATCATCATCGAGAAGTGCATGCAGGCGCAACGCGCCCGCGAAGCCGCGAAGAAAGCGCGCGATCTCTCGCGCCGTAAGAACGCGCTCGAAGGCTCGGGTCTGCCGGGCAAACTCGTCGACTGCAAAAACACCAATCCGGCCGAGAGCGAAATCTTCTTGGTCGAAGGCGATTCGGCCGGCGGCACCGCCAAGGGCGGCCGCGATCCGAACACGCAAGCGATTCTTCCGTTGCGCGGCAAGATCATCAACGTCGAAAAGGCGCGCTTGGACAAGGTGCTCTCGAACGAAGAAATTCGCACGATGATCACGGCGTTCGGCACCGGCTTTGGCGATGAATTCGACGTGCAGAAGCTGCGCTATCACAAGATCATTATCATGACCGACGCCGATGTCGACGGTTCGCACATCCGCACGCTGCTCTTGACGTTCTTCTATCGCCAGATGAAGCCGCTGGTCGAAGAAGGCCACGTCTACATCGCGCAGCCGCCGCTCTACGGCGTGAAAAAGGGCAAGAAGCAGTGGTGGGCGTTTAGCGACGGCGATCTCAAGGCGATCGTCGGCGATGGCGAGATGAAAGACTTCCAGATCCAGCAGTACAAGGGTCTGGGCGAAATGGACGCCGAGCAGCTGGCCGAGACGACGATGGAAGTCGGCAACCGCCGCCTCAAGAAGATCACGATCGAAGATGCCGTCGAAGCCGAACAAATCTTCACCGATCTCATGGGCGACAAAGTCGAACCCCGCAAACAATACATCTTCGACTACGCCAAATCCGTAAAAAACCTCGACCTCTAATCCCCCCGTTGTCGAGGGGCGGCACCGAGAGAACGCAAACGAGAAGGCCCGGCGAACGATGCCGGGCCTTCTTTCGTTGCGTCGACGAGAGCAAGCAGTGTTGTCCCTCGACAAGCTCGGGATGACAGAGCGTGTCCCTCGACAAGCTCGTCCCTCGACAGGCTCGGGATGACAAATGGGGGCGCAGGCGGCTGTCAGGATGGATGGGTATTAAGGAGCGGTGCGCAAGCGAGCGGTCTTGATTGCCATCGCCGTCGTTCTCGTCCTCGCGGGCGTGATCGTTGCGCGCGCGCAGTCGATCCTTGCGGCGCTTGCGCCGCGGATCATTTCGATGGCGACCGGCTACGACGTGACGTTCGGCGACGAGCGGTTCGAGCGCGGGCACGCGGCGTTCTTGCACGTGCACGTGAGCCGCGACGGCGAACCGGTGCTCGACGCGGCGCGCGTCGACGTGTCGTACTCGCTGCGCGATCTGCTCCCCGGGAGCCGCCACCGCTACGGGGTTACGGCGATTGCGATCGACCATCCGTCGCTGACCCTGGTCCGCCACAAGGACGGCAGCTATAACGTCATCTTCCCGCAATCGCAGCCCGCGCCCATCGCTGCACCGCAGCCGCCGAACCGGGTTCCGATCGCGCTGACCGTTCGGATTCGCAACGGCTCGGGCGTGGTGCGCGCGCCGTATACGTACGATGCCGATTCGCGCACGATCGGCGTGACCAACATTAAACTCGACGCCGACATCAACTCGCTTGCGCGCACCCACTACACGCTCGCCGGCGCGTTTGTGGAAAAGCCCGCGCTTGAGCCGTTCAGCGTCGTCGGAACCGTCGACGTGGAACGCGGATACGCGATGCACCACGCGTTTGCCAAAGCCGTGCCGATGCGCGCGATCGCGAACTACTTCATCAACTCGTCGGCCGCGCACATTCTCGCGGGTACCGCGCACGACTTGGATATCAAAGCCTATGCGCTCGACGTGCAGCGGTATGTGCCGATCACCTATCACCTCAGCGGGTACCTCGACGTTGCCGACGCGCAGATGCAGATCGTCTCGCTCGCGCAGCCGCTCGCGCACATCGCGGGAACGCTGCAGTTGGTCGACGACACGTTCTTCTTCGATCGCCTGCATGCGACGCTCGACGGTCTTCCGGTCGGCGTCAGCGGCGGTATCTATCGGTTCAGCGATCCGCAGTATCGCCTGGGTATCAACGCGACCGGCGACCTTTCCGCGCTGCGCAAAACGTTCGCGTTCTCGTCGAACCAGCCCGTCGACGGGCTCGCACACGTCAACGTGCTCGTACAAGGGGACCTCGCTGCGCCGGTGGTGTTGGCAAAACTCGATGCGCCGCACGCAACGTACCGCGCGCTGCCGCTCGACGACGTGCATGCGAAGATCGCCTACCAGGGCGGGCACGTCATGATTGCACCGCTGCAAGCGACGGTTCATGGCGCGTCGCTTGCGATCCGCGGCATGCTCACGCTCGGACAGCCGCTGCGAACGCAACTCGGGTTGACCGTACGCGGACCCGCGAGCACGCTGCCCTATATCGGGACGATGCTCGGCGACGAGCCGCTCGTGGCCGACGCGCTGCTGGATGGGCGCGATATGAACTTCTCCGGTTTCGGCGCGCTGCAATCGGAACGCGGCATCGATCGCACCGCCGCCGTCATTCGGGTTGCGCGCGACGGCATCGTCGATCTCGACCCGTTTTGGATCGCCACCCCGCATGGCGAGATTGCCGGCGCCTATCACCTCAACCGCCGCACCGACGCGAGCGCATTTTGGCTCGATGGTCATGCCGTCGCGCTGCAGCCGCTGTCGTCGGCAACCGGATTCGGGGACATGCTTCCGTCCTTACCGCCGCTCGCGGGCACGATCGACGATGTTGCAATCGAAGGCGGCGGCCGCAGCGGGACGCACGCGATCGTCGGCGGCAGCATCGATGCGCACGCGCTCAAGATCGCCGGTGTGCCGATCGACCTGCTGCGCGCGCGTTTTGCCGGATCGTTGGGCGATGCGGCCGTGTCGCCGGTCGTCGCGCGCGGACCGTGGGGATCGATCGACGGTGCGGGCGCGCTTGCGCTCAACGCGCTGGCCGTTCGCGGAACGTATCACGGGACGTTGCAAGGGTTGCGCCCCTATCTCAACGATCCGACCGCGAGCGGACGCGTCGACGGACCCGCCGCACTAGCGATTTCACCCGGGCGCATCACGATTCAAGCCGGCGATCTCGCGTTGCACGATGCGCGCGTGCACGGGCTTCCCGTCGACCGGGTGCGCGGCACGCTCGCGATGGAGAACGGGACGTTGCGCGTGTATTCCGCGCAAGGACAACTCGCGGGCGGATCGATCGTTGCGGCCGGAACGTACCAGCACGGCATTGCGCTCGTGGCAAACAACGTTCGCGCGCGCGATCTTCACGCAATCGGCATTCCGCTCGATGCGGGGACGCTGAGCGCAAGCGGACGGTTGACGCAAGGACGCGTGCTGCCCGATTTCACCGGCGGCGTCGCGGTCGCCAACGGTCGCGTGCAGCAGTACGCGGTTGCGGGCAGCGGGCTGATCGATCTGCGCAACGAAACCGCGCGCGTCGATCACGCCGTCGGATCGCTCGACGGCACGTATGCGCTGCTCAACGGAAATCTCTCGCAGTTGACGTCGGGCGCGCCGGCCTACGATCTGCATGCCGACGTGCCGGCCGGCGATGTGACGCGCGCGCTCGAGACGCTGCAACTGCCGACGCTCGCGAGCGACGGAACCTATAACGCGCAACTCAACGTACGCGGACGCGGCCTCGATCCCAGCGTGACCGGGCCGATCGACGTCGTCGCCGGTTCCGTCAACGGGCTTGCGTTTACCGACGGACATGCGCTCATCGACGCGACCCGGGTCGGCGTCATCGCGCGCCACGGTTCCGTGCAAGTGGCGTCGACGCACCTGAACTTCGCGGCCGCAGAGCGCCCGCGCATCAGCGGCGTGCTCGTGCGCGCACCCAAAGCGGATCTGGAAGACTTCAACAACTTTTTCGATACCGGCGACACGCTCGACGGCAGCGGCTCGCTGCGCTTCGACGTCGTTTCGCAACTGCATCGCATTTCGAGCAACGGCGCGATCGACGTCAAAGGGTTTCGCTATCGCAATCTCGCGATCGGCGACACGCGCGCGAGCTGGTCGAGCGCGCACAATCTGCTCAAGGGCTCGCTCTCGGTCGGCGGCGCGCAAGGACTCTTGCGCGCGCGCGGATCGATTGCGTTTGCGCCGTCACCGCAATGGCTCGACGTCGCGCGTAACTCGACCTACAACGTCACCGTCGATCTCGATAATCTCGATACGTCGACGTGGCTTGCCGCATTCGGCTTCGCGCAGATTCCGTTTACCGGACGCCTGGACGCCGATGCGACCATCGCCGGACGGTATCCGCGCTTGGCGGTCAATGCAACGTCGTCGCTTACCGGCGGAACGATCGGGCCGTTACCGATCGATGCTGCGGACTTCGCGTTTTCGTCGATCGGCAATCGCATTCGAGTCGATTCCGGAAGCGTCGTCGCACCGGGCATCACCGCAACCGCGAGCGGAAGCTTCGGCCTTGCGCCTGCCGACAATCTCGCGCTCGACGTCTATTTGAACTCCAACGACGTTCCGCGCTTGGTCTCGCAGATCTGGCGGGTCGACGTTCCGGTGAGCGGCGAGTTTGAATCGACGGTCTCCGCGCGCGGAACCAACGCCAAACCCAAGCTCACTGCCGCCTTCGACGCCAACAACGCGGTCGTGTACGGCGTGCACATTCCGTCGATCTTCGGATCGCTGCAGTGGAATCGCACGAGCAAAACCGTCGAGCTGAGCAACGCCGGCGCGCAGTTCGAGCACGGCTCGATCTCGCTGGCCGGATCGCTTCCGCTTCAGCTTCGGCCGTTTGGCGTCGGTCCCGCCAACGCGCCGGTAAGCCTCGATCTCGCCGTCTCCGGCCTCGATCCCGCAGCGTTCCAGTCGCTCTTGGGCCACAACACACAACTGGGCGGCGTCATCGACGGGCAAGTGGCGCTGGCCGGCTCCGCCGGCTCGCCGCGCATCTACGGGCGCTTTTCGCTCGCGAAGGGCAGCTACGTCAGCGATCTCGAGCGCACGCCGATCAGCAACGCCGCGATGGCCCTGACCTTCGATCGCACGCAGGCCACCGTCGAGCATCTCTCCGCGAACCTCGGAAGCGGATCGATCGACGCGTCGGGCCACGTGGCGTTCGGCGCGGCGTCGACCGGGCCGACCTATCAAGTCGCGGCTCAGGCGAAGGATGCGCAGCTCAACGTGCCCGGCCTGGGATCGGGTGCGCTCGACGGCAACCTGACCCTCGCGCGGACCGCCGCGCAGCGGCTCGCGCGCCTCGGCGGCGGTCTGACGCTCCACGATGCGGTCATCCCGTTCTCGGCGTTCCTGGCCGCCACGCAAAACCAGAGCGGCGCCGGCGGCGGGGGGCTGCCGCTGAACCTGCGCTTCGACCTCGCGCTCGACGCGGGCAAAAACGTGCGGGTGCGGGGCTCGGGCTACGGCGCCGGGCTCGACCTCGGCGCGACCGGCGGCGTCCAGCTCGCCGGCACGCTCACCAATCCGACGCTCGACGGCAGCTTTGCCTCGGCCGGCGGCACCCTGACCTACTTCGACCGCGCCTTCCGGGTGCAGAACGCGTCGGTGACCTTCTCGCCCGACAACGGCATCATCCCGAACCTCGAGGCGACCGGCATCACGCACGTTTCCAACGCCGATCCGCGCACCGGCGGCTACTCGACGGATGTCACGATCAACGTGAGCGGACCGATCAACTCTCTGAAGATCGCCTTCTCATCCAATCCACCGGGCTACTCCAACGAACAGATTCTCGCGATGATCGCCCCCTTCGGCGGCCTGATCGGCAACACCGCATACTCCGGCTCGAACGCGACCATCAACGGCGTCCAGCAGTACGGCGCGCTCAGCGTCGTGCCGGGCGCCCAACCGGTCACGGGGACGCCGGGGTCGGTGACGGCCGGGCAGGAGGCGTTCAACATCCTCAACGCCCAGTTCACGGCCGGCGTGCTCGCGCCGTTCGAGAATGCGATCTCGCAAGGGCTCGGATTTAGCGACATTAGTCTGAATGTCGACTACTACGGAAACGTCGGGTTCTCGGCAACCCGGCTGCTCGGACGCACGGTCAACTTCATCTATTCGCAGACGTTCGGCATTCCGTCGCGCTACTCGGCCGGTCTCGAGCTGGTCGGGTCGGGGTCGACAAGCGCCCAGCTTTCGTTCTACTGGACGACCGGGCCACAACTGCTCTTTAAGACGCCCAACGGCATCTCATCGAGTAGCCGGCTCGCCATCGGACAGCCCCTGCAGGGCGATAGCGGCTTCGCGTTTACCTTGCAGCGCCTATATTGGTGAGACTCACAGCTTCAAAAGAGAGGCAAGGACCGCCGTTGCGTACCTCGAACCTCGGGCCGGACCTTTCCCATAAGTAGAGGACGACTAGTTCGCATGACCTTTGACCTCCGGCGCGCGTTGCTCGCCTTTGCCGTCGTGTTCACGTTGATTGCGCCGCTCGCGGCGTTCTCCGCGTCGGCACCGGCCGCGCCGAAGATCGTTTCGGTTGATGTTACCGGGAACTTACACGTACCCACCTCGGCGATCATGCAAGTGATCCAGGCCAAGCCCGGTGAGACCTACGATCCGCGTATCGTGCAACAAGACCTCGCGAACATCAACGCGCTGGGGTACTTCTCCGACGTCGCGCCGCCGCTCGTGCGCGCGCGGCCGGGCGGTGTTGCCATCACCTATCGCGTGATCGAGAATCCCGTGATCAGCAAGATCACGTTCACCGGCAACCAGAAGGTTCCGACGGACACGCTGCTTGCGCTCATGGATCTTTCCGTCGGACAGGTCTTCAACACGAACACGTTCCGTCAGGACGTGCTCAAGATCAACAACTATTACGAGCGCATCGGCTACGGCGGCCAAGTGCCGTCGCACGTCAAGGACATCAACCTCGATCCGAAGACCGGCGCGCTCGCGCTGACGATTCAAGAAGGTCTGATCGTCAAGCACATCATCGTCGGCGGCGATCCGCTGCTGCCGGGACCGGTCGTCGCATCGCAACTGACGCTCAAGCCGGGCATGGTCTACTCGGACGAAGTGCGTCAGAAGGACGCCAACGCGCTTCGCAAGTTCTACGAAGACAAGCTCAAGATCGAACTCGGGAACTTCGAAGAAGGCATCGACCCCGCGTCGATCGATCAGAAGGCCGGCACCGCCGACGTGAAGGTGAACGTCTACGTCGCGCGCATCGCCGCCGTCCAGATCACCGGCAACACGCGCACGAAAGACCAAGTCATCCGTCGCGAATTGCGCGTGCGTCCGGGCATGGTCGTCAACACCGACTGGATCAAGTCCGACTACGAACGCCTGCAAGCGACCGGATACTTCTCGAAGGTCAACCCCGATATTAAAGAAGGTCCGGATCCCAAGAAGCCGCAGGACGTGACGCTCGTGTGGCAAGTAACCGAGCAACGTACCGCGTCGGCGAACATCGGCTTCGGCTACTCGGGCGGTATCACGGGCCAAGGCCTCTACGGCACGCTCGGCTATCAAGATACGAACCTGCACGGTACCGGAAACTCGGCCGCCGTCACATTCCAGCGCGGTGCGCGTACGTACACGACACAGATGTCGCTCACGATTCCGTACGTCGGCAACACGCCCAAATCGCAGCGGTACTCGCTCGGTTTCAACCTGTTCGATAACGGCTCGACGTACTATTATCCGGTCTACTCGGCGGGAAGCTCGATCATCGCGCCGTCGCCGATCGGCACGACCGCGCCGCTTCCCGTCACGCTCTATCCGACGTCGAACAACGCGCAGATCGGCGGCATCGTCGCGACGAGCGACTCGCAGTCGGTCGGCGGATCGATCACCGTGGGGCGCCGCTTGAGCGATTACGTCATCGCCTCGATCACGCCGACGCTGCAGAAGGTCAAGTACAACACGACCGTTCCGGCGCCGTACTACTTCCAAGGCAATCAGCCCAACACGCTGATCGGCCCGACGCCCAGCCCGCTGGGATCCAACATCAACACGTACGGCAGCATCGGCATCTCGGCATCGTCGATCGCGAACGTGAACACCGGCTTGCCGTATCAGCTCAATCTGCTCGGCTTCTCGATCGGCACGACGCCGATCACGATGGACGATCCGTACAATCCGCGCAACGGATGGCACGCGACGTTGAGCGAGACGATCTCGACCACGGGCTTCCTGAAATCGAGCTTCAACTTCACGTCGACCGTACTCGACGTCGCGCGCTTCTTCCCCGTGATGCGCAGCGCGACGCTCGCCCTGCACGTCGTGCCGGAAACGACCACCGGCGTGATTCCGCCCAGTAACCTGTACACGTTCTCCGATCAACAGCTGCGCGGCTACAATACGGTCTTCTATGCGACGGATGCATTGCTCGGACAGATCGAGTTGCGTCAGCCGCTCACCGCGGACCGCAAGCTCACCCTCGCGGTGTTTGCAGACGGATTACACTATCGCATTCGCGGCGCGTATCCGTTGATCGATCCGTACACCAACCAGATTACCGGGTATCCCGGGAACTGGTCGAACGTCGGCGACATCGGCGCAGGCTTGCGCTTCGACGTCCCGCAACTTGGACTGCGCACCGTTCGCCTCGACTTCGCTCGCGGCGCATACGGCACGCACGTGTCTTTTGGCATCGGCCAAAGCTTCTAGTAGGAATGATGAAGAAACGACTGATCTCCACCCTCCTGGCTACCGCTGCGCTCGCGGCGCTCATCGCGCCGTCGGCCATCGCCGCGGATCTGAACGATATCGGCTATATCGATCAGAGCGCACTGGGCAGTTTGCCGCAGTTCGCAAGCGCCAACGCGCAGCTCGCGCAGTATAAAGCCAGCCTCGACCGCCAATTCGCGGCGGCCATGAAGAACGCGCACTCGGATGCGGACAAACAAGCCGTGACGATGCAGTTCCAGCAGAAGATGCAGGACCGCCAACGCGAACTCGTCGGCCCGCTCTTCGAGCGCGCCCAGCTCGCGCTCGCGAACGTCGCGGCGAACCGTAAGGTCTCGATCGTGCTCGACAAGCGCATCGTCGTCTACGGCGGTCAAGACGTGACGAGCGACGTGGTGAGCGCGATTCGCAGCTCGCAGGCGCTCGCGGCGCCGCAATCGTCGCCGCCGCCGTCGGAGATCGGCTTTGTCGATCAGTCGGCGCTCGACAATTCGCAAGCGGTCAAAGACGCGAACGATCAGCTTCAGAAGTACGTCGATAGCCAGCGTTCGGCGTATCAAGACAAGATGAAAGGCGCGAAGACCGACGCGGAAAAGAACGACGTCGCTTCGCAGTTCGACAAGATGGTCGCCGACAAACGCGATCAGATTCTCAAGCCGCTCGTCGACAAGACGAAAGCCGCGACGGCCCAGGTCGCCAAGAGCAAGAATCTCTTGCTCGTCGTCGACCGTGCCGACGTGATCTTCGGAGGCACGGACATCACTCAAGATGTCCAAAATTCCCTTAAGTGACGGTATCCTCGGCCCTACGGCCGCCGTTTCGTGTAGCGGTCGCGTCGCTCGCTCTTGCATCAGCCATCATCACCGGTGGCTGTTCGCGCGTTGACGTGCACTCGAGCACGGTGCGTGGCGTCGCCTACATTCGCGTCGACGACGTGATCAAACATCATCCGCTCTTTCCGCAAGTTCAACAGTTGGAAACGGCGATGACGGCGATCAATCTCGAGGCGACGATTCCGCGCGCTCCGCTCACGCCGCAAGAGATCGCGCAGCAGACGCAAGCGCTCAACGCGCAACTCAAATCGGCGCAAGACCGCGCGAACGCGGCCCTCGGGCAGATTCGCGAGAAGTACCAGGCGCAAGAGCGCGACGCGGATATTGCCGCATTGAAGGCGGCGCACATCGATCCCGCAGCGGCCGGCATCGGCCAAGCGATGAGCGCGACCTCGCAGCAGCAGCTCGCGCAAGCGGCGCAGACGGCGCAGAAGAACTTTGCGCAGTACCAGCAAGACGTCGTTGCGCAAGATCGCGCCGCGATGAACTCGGTGGCGGCGCAGCTTTCGAAAGAGGCGGATCAAAAGATCCGCGCGCGCGCCGAGCAGTATCAGCAGCAAGAGACGGATCTCTCGTTGCGGGTCGCGCAGCAAGATTCGTCGCAGCGTCTCGCGCTCAAGACGAAGATGAACAACATCGCGATGGACGCCGCCGAACGCAAGCAGGTTGCGCAGCAGCTTGCCGCGCTCGATAAAAAAGAGGCCGATGCGGTCAACGCGATGCGGTCGCAGCACGCCAAGGAGCTTGGCGCCTATCAAGATCAGGTGCGCAAGGAAACCAACGCCAAGATCCAAGCGCAGGCCGCGTCGATCCAAAGCCAGACGCAGGCCAAGCTGAGCGCGCGCCAACAGGAAGTCGGCGCGCAGCTGCGCAGCCTCGGCGCACCGCCCGTGCCGCAGCAAAGCTTGCCGCCCGACGTGCGCAAACAGCTGATGGATATCCACCAGCAGATGGCGCAGAAGTTCCAAGCCGACGCCCAGGCGACGGCCGAACAGTTCAACACGACCAAGGCCGATCTCGACGCGCAATTCGCGGCTCTCCACGGTGAGAACGTGGGCGCGACGGGCGCGGCGGCCAAACAGTTACGCGACCTGCAGAAACGTCACGACGATCTGCTGGCGCAAATTCAGTCTCAGATCCAGCGCGAAGCCGTAAAGCTCGCGAAGGATATGGGCTTCACCGTCGTTCTCGATAACGTCTCCGCCGCTCCCGGCGGCTACGATTTGACGAACGATCTCATCCATGACGTCGAAGGTCTACACGAGTGAAAAAACAGCTAGTCGTTCTCGCCCTTGCCGCCGGCATGCTCGCCGGCTGCGGTAACAACTCGCCGATCGGATTGGTCGATGTCGGCCGGATCGTCGCCAACTGGAAGACGTATCGGTTGAATCAGCAGCAGCTGATGATCGACGAACAGGCGATCGTGCAAAGCAAAGCGTCCAACGCTCAAAAGCAAAAAGAAGCGCTCGCGCTGCAGAAGAAGTACGCCGGCATCACCGATGGCATGACCAAGCAGGTTCGCGACGCCGCGGCGAAGATCGCGACCGATAAGGGCCTCAAGCTGGTCGTGACCAAGCAGGGCGTCGGATACGGCGGCGTGGACATCACGCCCGACGTTGAGAAGGCGCTCAACATCACCGAGACGAGCGCTTCTCCGACCCCGTAACGTGCTCGGAACGCTCGCCGATCTGCAAGCGAAAGTCGGAGGCGTCGTCATCGGCGACGGCTCCGTTTCGATTGCTCGCGTAAGCGCGATCGACGACGCGACGCCCGATGCGCTGACGTTCGCAACCGACGAGAAATATCTCGCGGCGGCGCTCGCCAGTAAAGCCGGCGCGGTGCTCGTCGACGCGAGCATCGACATGGGTGGGGCAACGCCCGCAAAACCGGTGCTCGTCATCGAGAACGCGCGCGCGGCGCTCGCGACGTTTCTGGCCGCGCTCAAACGCCCGCGTCCGCGCGGTCCGTTCCGTCACCCGAGCGCGGTCGTGGAAGACGGCGCGATCGTCGGCGACGACGTCTATCTCGGCGCGAACGCGTACGTCGGCGCCGGTGCCAAGATCGGCGCGCGGGTGACGCTCGGCGCCGGCGCGTACGTCGGGGCGGAAACGACGATCGGCGACGACACGTGGCTGCATCCGCACGCAATCGTGCACGACGGCTGCGAAATCGGCAGCCGGGTCGTGCTGCACTCGGGCAGCGTGATCGGCAGCGAAGGCTTCGGCTGGGCGTTTATCGAGGGGCGGCTGGAACGCATTCCGCAGGTCGGCAACGTCGTACTCGACGACGACGTCGAGATCGGCGCGAACACGTGCGTCGATCGCGCGCAGACCGGCAGCACGCGCATCGGACGCGGCACGAAGATCGATAACCTCGTGCAGATCGGACACAACTGCACGATCGGCATGCACTGCGCGATCGCCGCGCAGACCGGCATGGCGGGAACGACGAGCGTCGGCAATTACGTCAAGATCGCGGGCCAGGTCGGCACGCGCGGACACATGCACATCGGCGACCGGGTCACGGTCGCGGGACAGTCGGGCGTCTGGGGCGACGTCGAAGACGGCGCGATGATCTCCGGCAACCCCGCGCGCGATCATCGCGAATGGATGAAGGCCGAAGTGATGGTACGCAAGTTGCCCAAACTGGTCGAGCGCATCGCGAAACTCGAGCGCGAGCGGGAGTGAACAGCGCGACGCTGCGCGAGCCGCTGCGCTTTAGCGGCGTCGGGCTGCATACCGGGACCGATGCCGCGATGGAGATTCGTCCGGCGCCGCCGGGCACGGGATACGTCTTCGTCGTCGACGGCGTGACGATTCCGGCGACGGCCGACTACGCCAAAGAATCCCCGCTCGCAACGCTGCTCGAACGCGACGGCAAACAGATTTCGACCGTCGAGCACGTGCTCTCGGCGCTGCTCGCGATGGGCGTGAGCGATGCGGAGATCGTCCTCGAAGGCCAAGAGATTCCGATCCTCGAGGGAAGCGCGCAGATCTATGCCGACCGGATCGCGGAAACGGGCTTGCGGGAATCCGACGTACCGCGCGCGGTCTATGCGCCGTCGGAGGCGTTCGAACTGCGAACGGGCGACCGCGCAGTGATCGTGCTGCCCGCGCCGGAGTTTCGGGTGCGTTTTTTGGGCGAGTACGCCCCGCCGATCGGCGCGCACTACTACGATGCGGTGGTCACGCCGCAAACGTACCGCGAGCAGATTGCCGGTGCGCGAACCTTCGCGTTCTTGCGCGACGTGGAGGCGATGCGCGCGCAAGGGCTCGCGCGCGGCGGAAGTTTGGACAATGCGCTCGTATACGACGAAGCGGGGCCGATGCAGGCGCTGCGCTGGCCGAACGAGCCGGCGCGCCACAAGGCCTTGGATTTAATTGGCGACCTGGCGCTTCTGGGCGCGTATCCGCAGTGCGAGGTGATCGCGATCAAGAGCGGTCACGCGCTGCATACCCGTCTCACGCGTGAATTGAGGAATCGTGGCTGACATCGATATCCGGCAGATCATGGAGATCTTGCCGCACCGTTATCCGCTCTTGCTCGTCGACCGGATCGTGGAACTCGAACCGGGCGTTCGCGCGCTCGGCTACAAGAACATCACGTACAACGAGCCGGTCTTCACCGGACACTTTCCCGGCAACCCGCTCTTTCCGGGCGTGTACATGATCGAAGCGATGGCGCAGCTCGGCGGCGCGGTCGTGCTCGAGCCGGGCGAATTCGCGCGCAAAGTGCCGTATCTCGCGGGCATCGATAAAGCGAAGTTCCGCCGCCCCGTCGTTCCCGGAGACCGGTTGACGATGGAAGTGCGGTTGCTGCGCCACAAGCGCAACATCGGCTGGGTCAGCGGCGAAGCCAAGGTCGACGATCAGCTCGCGTGTTCGGCCGAGCTGATGTTCTCGATCGCCTCCGATCCGCGCAGCTTCAGCCTCGACGCGGCGGTGCTGCACCTCTAATGATTCACCCTACTGCTATCGTTCATCCCAAGGCCAACGTCGCGCGCGGCGTCGACGTCGGGCCGTACTGCATCGTCGGCGAGAACGTTTCGATCGGCACGGGAACCGTGCTGCAGGCGCACGTCGTGCTCAACGGTTGGACGGAGATCGGCGAGAACTGCCAGATCTATCCCTTCGCGACCGTCGGCGCCGCGTCGCAGGATCGCAAGTATCACGGCGAGCGTGCGTTCACGAAGATCGGCAACGGGACGGTGTTGCGCGAATACGTGTCGATTCAACGCGCGACCGGCGAAGACCAAGTGACGCAGGTCGGCGACGAGTGTTTGCTGCTCGCGTACACGCACATCGCGCACAACTGCATCTTGGGCAACCACGTGACGATGTCGAATCTCGCGCAGCTCGCCGGTCACGTCGAAGTCGGCGACTATGCGACGATCGGCGGCCAGGCCGGCGTGCATCAGTTCACGCGCATCGGCCGCTACGCGATGATCGGCGGCGCCAGCAAGATCAGCAAAGACGTGCCGCCGTTCTTCCTGGTCGAAGGGAACCCGGCCGAACCGTACGGACTCAACTCGGTCGGCTTGCGCCGCGCCGGCTTTTCGATCGCCGAG
>DASSZO010000199.1:0-7564 GCA_035702815.1 Candidatus Aquilonibacter sp.
TGTCATCCTGAGCGGAGCGTAGCGTAGTCGAAGGATTGCCTCGGGCATTGATTCGTAACGATCCTTCGACTGCGGCGCTAGGCGCCTTCGCTCAGGATGACAGCTGTGCGCGCGGCCTCACCTTAACAGGGGCGTAGGCGATGGGGTGGTTTGTCGCAGTAGGGGTGAGTGAAGCGGTACTATGTGTATATGCTCAAGTGCAGCGATGGGTCGTTTTATGTAGGGGTGACCAGTGCCATCGAGGTTCGGATTGCGCAACATCAGACGGGGTGGAATCCGCGGTGTTATACGCATGAGCGGCGGCCGGTGAAGCTGGTGCATGTGAGCGAGTTTATCGACGTGCACCAGGCGATCGCGTGGGAAAAGCAACTCAAGGGCTGGTCGCGCAAAAAGAAAATCGCCCTCATGATGGGCGATTTTGAAAAGATCCACGAGCACGTTGCGGCGCAACGGCATGGTCGAGCGAAGCGCGCGTAGCGATCCTTCGACTGCGGCGCTTCGCGTCTTCGCTCAGGATGACATTACTGCGGCGTGTCGCAGGCGGGGTGGCCGCAGCCGCAGACCTCGCCTTCGATCGCGTCGTCGGACGCCTTTTCACAGTAGTCGCTGCAGTAGCTGGTGCCGAGCACCGCGCCCATGAGCGTGCAGCGGCAGATGTCGTGAGAGCATCCGGTGAGCTCTTGAAGATCGGTCGCATCGCTAATCATAACGGCACTATACCCTCATCGTTTACGGACTACTTGAAATGTCGCCGGAAGCGATATTCGCGGACTGGTCGCTCGCGTGGGTTCCCGGCTGCGGATAAAACGGACCGGTGTCAAACGCCGTCAGCGTGTCGAGATTCAACGACGTATAGGTCGCATCGGTCGCGCCGCTGGGATTTGCCCCGAGCGAATCGATGATCGTGTACCCGCCGACTTGCGTGTTCTGCTGAATCGAGCCTTGCGTGACGAAGTAGTTGAACTGCCACGTCGTGGCCACGTTCGAAATCGGCGTCGGTGACGGCGTCGGGCTCGGGGATCCGCTCGGCGACGCGCTCGGCGATGCGCTAGGCGAAGCACTCGGAGACGCAGTCGGCGTTGCCGATGACGTCGGCGTCGCGGTTGCGCCGGGTGACGGCGAGGTGTACGCGCTCGCGAGCGTCCGGTCGAAGAGGATCGTAAACTCGGTATTTTGCCCGTTGCTGTTGAGCGTCAGCTGTAACTGCTGCGGCGTGGCAAGGATCTGCTGAAAGAGCGGCGCGGCGGTATTCGAGGGACGATAGAAGTTCCACGCGGTCGCCGTCGCCGTGCCGCCCGCACCACTGACGATGATCGCGAACGAGTAGCCTTGATAGGCCGTCTGCACGGCGTTCGCGCGCGGCGTGCTTCCATCTCCGGACGTATTGAAGACGATCACGTACGAGTAGCTGTTGAAGTTGAAGGGCTGCGCGACGCGATACTTGATTTGCATGAATCCGGCGGGCAATCCGCCTCCCGGCCCCGTACCATTCTTGTCGGGCGTCACTTGACGGCCGCACGCAGCAATCATGAGCGCAGTGACGAGAACGACAGCCAAACCGAATCTACGAATCATACTCTCCTCAGAACGGGTCCGGAGTGCAGCCGTTGCCGCTGTAGGCGCCGTGTTCCTGGCGCTCGCGTTCCCGCGGCTAAGCGCCGCATGGCTGGCTCCGCTCGGCGCGGCGCTGCTGTTTCTTTCCTGGGAAGGCGCCTCATGGAAACGGGCGGCCGGCCTCGGATGGTTCGCCGGGTGGATCTTTTTCACCATCAGCTTCTGGTGGTGGACGGTGACCATCCAGACCGTCGTCGGCCCGCTCGCTTACGTTGCCGTCATCATCGCGGCGGGGATCGAGGCGATCGCAGTCGCGCTCGCGGCGCTGCTCGGCTTCCTCGCACGTTCGCGCGCCCATCCGGCCCTCGCGCCGCTCGGGACCGCGCTCGGCTTTACGATCTTGGAGTGGGCTCGATCGATCGGCGCGCTCGGCGTGCCGTTCGGACAACTCGGCTACACGCAGGCCGATACGCCGCTGCGCGCGTTAGCGGCATTCATCGGAACCAACGGCATCACGCTGGCCCTGTGCATCGCGGGCGCGTATCTTGCCAACGCCATTGCGTCGCAGCGTTGGCGCCGCTTCGTCGTCGCGGCGTGTGCGATCGCGGCCGTGACGCTGGTCGCATACATCGCATGGCCGGCGCGACACGTCCCGCCGCCGAACATTCCGGTTGCGGCGGTGCAAGGCAACATCACGCAGTCGCTCAAGTGGACGCCGGGCGCGCTCACCGAAGCGATCTACCGCTACGAGACGATGACGCAGCAGGCCGAAGCGCGGCATCCGGCGCTCATCGTGTGGCCGGAGACGGTGATTGCAACCGAAAACGGCGGCTTGAACCAGCGTCCTGATCTCATCTCCGCTTTTGCCGCGCTCGCGCGCGACGGACACACCACCCTCGTTGCCGGCTCGCTGACGCTACGCGACGAGCGATTCTACAACAGCCTCTACATCTTCACGCCGAGCGGACTCTCGGCAACGTACGACAAGCGACAACTCGTCCCGTTTGCCGAGCATTTCCCCGGTCAGGCATGGTTGTGGTGGCTTCCCTACATCGGACAGCTCAACGGCCACTTCGCGCAAGGCAGCGGCAGCACGGTGTTTCAAACGTCCGCGCACGTTAGCATCGGGCCGTTGATCTGTTGGGAATCGGCGTTCGGCGATCTTGCATACAATGAAGTACACGACGGCGCGCAGGTGCTGGTCATCGCAACCGACGACGCGTGGTTCGGCACGAGTTCGGGTCCGTATCAACACGCGCAGATCGCGCAACTACGCGCGATCGAGAGCGGAAGCTACGTCGTTCGAGCTGCCGCAACGGGCATTAGCGGCATCATCGCTCCCGATGGGACGTGGCAGGCTTCGGCGCCGCTCGAGCAGCAAGAAACGGTATTCGGTATGGTAGGCAAACCGGTAGGCTCGCTCTTCTCACAAATTGGACCGACGCGCGTGTGGGTCGCGTGGATCGTGCTGTATCTGCTCGTGCTCTTCGTCCCATGGAGACGCCGCAGTGCGTAAGGCTCCATGGAAGCGCATCGGCCTCGTCGCCGTCGTTCTGCTGCTTGGTTGGGTTCTCGTCGAAATCGTCCTCGCGGGGCGCGGCACGCCGCCGATTCCCGTGCAACAGAACGGCATTACGCTCAAAGGCGGCCACGTTCAAGGCAATCGCATCTCGTCCAAGTCGTGGAGTTTCGATTACACAAGCGCCAAACTGTCATCGGACGGCACGACGGGAACGGTCGAAGGCGTTCGCAACGGCATCGTCTTGCGCAAGGGAAAACCGTATCTGCGCGTATCGGCCGAACACATCAGCGTCGACACGCAATCGTTGAATTTTACCGCGGTCGGCAAGGTGCACGTCGTCGTGATCGGTGATCCCGAACACCGTTCCTTCGACACCGATCTCGTTGTCTGGACCAACGGCGCGAAGCTCCTGCACATGGATCATCCGAGCTACCTTCATTCGGGCGATCAAACCCTCAAGATCTCGAACGCCACGATCAACTTCGACACGGGCTCCATCCATCTCGGCGGCATCTCCGGCAACGTCCAAATGCCGAACACCTAGCGGCCCTATCGGAGCTCGATTGCTTGGCCGATATTGGGGGTATGCGTCCGTTCCTCCGGCCGCTCTTTATGAGCGCGCTACTCCTCTTTGCCCTGGCGGCTTGCCATAAGGGCGCACAAGCCGTCGCGACCCCGTCGCTGCCCCCGCTGATGATCGACAGCCGCGGGATCGTCTTGCCGCTCGACGAGGCGGTGACGAAGATCGACTATCGCCCGTGGATTCCCCGGAACGGCCAGATCCTCAAGTACGCGGTGATCCCGCCGCTCGGCAACAAGGACACGCCGGAAAACCGCGGCGTGGCGATCGAATACGAAAACAACCACGTTGCGTGGTTGCTCTCCGAGTGGCCCAAGCAGAATTTCACCCTTCTCTTTTTGAAGGGGCAAGACATCACGTTCAGTCCGTGCACGATCGCGCACTACAAGACGGACGGCGCCGCATGGACGACGCACGGCAAGCTGGCGATGACGCTGCAGCCCGACGGGGATGTGCCGGGCAAGGCGGTGGATGCAGAGGCACGGCGGCTCATCGCCGCCGGCGCCTGCAGGTAATAGCCTACTCTTTCGTTTCCGGCTCCGCGCCGGGCTCCTCGAGTTTTTTCTTGGCTTCGGCGATCAGCTTTTTGACTTTTTGACCGCCTTTGTGGCCGATTTCTTCGTAAAAGTCGGGTCCGTACTTATCCTTGACGACTTTCCCGCCTTTTTGGCCGATTGACTCGTAGAACTCGACGCCATGGCGATCTCGTGTCGCCTTGCCGCCTTTTCGGCCGATCTCTTCGTAGAACGTTGAACCGTAGCGATCGCGAACGGTATCTCCGCCCTTCTTGCCGGCTTCGCGAACGGACATCTCCTTACGATCGTCCGCGTCCCCGCCTTTTTTCTCAGCCATATCTCCCGATCGTGGTTACCCGAGATGAACGCGTGCTAGGACGAAGAACCAGACTTGCGCTTAGGTTTTTGGCCGCCTTTTTGGCCGATCACTTCGTAGAACGAGGGGCCGTATTTGGTCTTCGTGGCTTCACCACCCTTACGACCGATCTCTTCGTAGAATTCCGTGCCATACTTGGCCTTGACACGTTCGCCGCCGCGACGACCGGCTTCGCGAACGCTCATGCCGCCCTGCGGGTCTTCTTGCATCGCCATTGTCAGTTATTCACCTCGAAAGAAGTATGCGAAGGTACTTATTGCCCGCCCAACCGCTCGGTAAACCAAGGATTTTCCTAGCGTGATTTCGACGGTGCTTGAAGGAGCCACGATTATCGACGGATCGGGGCGTCCGGGATATAAAACGGATGTCGCGTTCGCCGATGAGTCAATCGTACTCATCGGCGATTGTGCCGACCGCGAAGCCCGGCGGAGAGTCGATTGCCGAGGAAAGGTTGTTGCGCCGGGCTTCCTTGATGCTTGTTCCCACAGCGGCGAGAAGTGGCTCACCCAGTCTCACCCCGACTCGAAGACCAGCCAAGGAATCGCAGGCGAAATCACCGCGCTTTCCGTCAATTCCTGCGCTAAAACGTGGGAAGAAAGCCTCGATGTCGCTGAGCTTTTCGGCCCTGCGCGCCGCAATCGGCATGGGACCTTCGCTGCCTTCTTGGTGTCCGGAGATGTGCGCTCAGCGGTCGAGAGGGGAGCGTCCGGAGTCGCGATCGACTTCGCGACGGCGTCGTTTTCCGATGCGCTCGCGATTGCGCGCGAAGCAGCGCAGTCCGGTGCGCCGCGTGCCGTCGTTACGCTGCCGAACGAGGGCGATGCGTTCCTCGACGGCGTTGCCGATGCCATCTCGCTTGCCGAGCGTGCAAGCGTCGCGGTCCACGTCGCCAACCATCATGTGATGTATCCAGGCTCGAGCGGCCGGATGGAGCGCTCGCTGGAAGCGATCGATCGCGCGCGCACGCGGGGAGCGGCGGTAACGATCGACATTGCGCCGTACGTCGCGACGTGGACGACGCTCGCATCGCTGCTTCCCGCGCCGCTTACGCCGTCGATGCTCGACGACGATACCATCGCGGCGGGCGCCGCGCTGCAATTGCAGGCGCGCTTGGGCGAACATTGGAGCGATTTCGTCCTCGCGGAAGTCAGCAGCGAGGAACGGATGGAATGGTGCGGCATGCGGATCGACGAGATCGCGCGTCAAACCTGGCGTTCGCCCGCGCGCACGGTCATCGAACTGATTCGCGATGAAGGCGAGCGGGCGCGCGTCTTTTGGTTTTGTCTGCGCGAAGACGACGTAGCGACGGCGCTGAGCGCCGACTTTTGCGCGATCGGAACCGCGGCCGCGTCGTATGCGATCTCGGACCGGCCGTATGGCCTCGTGCATCCACGCGCGTTCGGCAGTTTCCCTCGCGTATTCGGCCGCTTCGTTCGGCAGCGGCGGGCGTTGACGTTGACCGAAGCGGTGCGTCGCATGACGTCGCTTCCGGCATCGATCTTCGGACTGCACGACGCGGGGCGGCTGGAGGTCGACGCACCTGCGGACGTCGTCGTCTTCGATGAGGATCTCTTCGCCGATACCGCAACATACGAGCGGCCGTTCTCGTTACCCATCGGATTGCATCGCGTCTTCCGGCGCGGTGTCGAACTCGCGCTCCCAGGAGGACCAGCATGATTCTCGCCGCTGCCGCGCTCTCGCTTTCGCTGCACGTCCAGCCGGCCGCCATCGATATGCTCGACGGAACCAGCATCGAGGTCATCGCGCACAACGCGAACGCGCGTCCGGTTCAAGTATCTTTTCCGTCGCCGAATGAGTACGAGATCGAGATTCTCCACGGCGACGACGTCATCTGGACGTCGCTTCGGCCGCTGCCGCCCGGCGCGCACTTTCCCGCGCACGTCCGCTCGCTGATGCCGGGGCCGACCGTCTTCACCGTCTATATCTGGAACGGGTTGAGCGGCGACAACACCGCGCCGCCGCCGGGGCAGTATACCGTGCGCGCGCACCTGCTTGCAGGCGCAAAGCCCGAAGCGACCGCAACGTTCCGCATCATCAACCCAGCGCCCGTCATGGCCGTCGCCAAGCTCAAAGAAGGCGACACCGTCACGCTCTCCGGCACCCTCGACGCGTCGAAGAGCACGCTGACCGACGCGACCGGGACGATTCCGCTGATGAAGCACTTGCTCACCGCGCCTTCGACCGTTGCGGTGCGCGGATTCCTTACCACCGCACCGGGCGGCGTGAAGACGTTCTACGTCCAACGCTGGGCGCCGATCGCCGGTGCGACGCCAACGCCGAAAAATTCTGCGACACCGTTGTCGAGCCCATCGCCTCCCGTTCGACGTCCCTTATAGAACAGCAACGAAGAAAGGAACACACGATGCGTTTCATGGTCATGGTCCGGTCGAATGAGAAGATCGAGGCGGGGGTATTACCGACGACCGAAGAGTTGACCGCGATGGGCGCCTTCAACGAGCGCCTCGCAAAAGCGGGCGTGCTTCTCGAGGGCGAAGGCTTGCAGGCGAGCTCCAAAGGCGCGCGGATCGTCTTCGACGGCGAGAAGCGTACCGTCATCGACGGCCCCTTCGCGGAGACGAAAGAGCTCATCGCGGGATACTGGATCGTGCAAATGCGATCGAAGGAAGAGGCCGTCGAATGGTTTCGGCAAGCGCCGTGCTTCGACGACGGCGGCGTTCTCGAGATTCGTCAGATCTTCGAAGCGGACGACTTCGGCGAGACGTTCACGCCGGAACTGCGCGAGCAAGAAGCGCGCTTGGGAATCGGGGGCCTGCGTTCGTGAAAATCGTCTCGATCTACCGAATGAACCCCGAAGCGTTCGCCGCCGGTCCGCGTCCCGAATTGCACGAACAGATGGGGCAGCTCATCGCGGAACTCATTGCGTCCGGCGAACTCGTCGATACCGGCGGCATCATTCCCGAGGGGCTGCTAACCCGGGTCCGGCTCAACGGGAACGGATCTTTTGCCGTCACCGATGGACCGTTCACCGAGACCAA
>DASSZO010000058.1:0-5877 GCA_035702815.1 Candidatus Aquilonibacter sp.
TTGAACCATTTCCGGCGGCGTCGCGCGAAACGACAGCTCGCGATAGAAGCCGGTAGCGGCCTTGTCGAGCGCCCGAGGCGATAGATCGGTCGCGTGAATGGTCACCTGCGACGGATTGATCCGATGCGTTTCGGTCAGCATCATCGCAATAGTAAACGGCTCTTCCCCTGTTGAGGATGCAGAGGACCAGACCTTGAGCCGTCCGCTGCCCTTGAGCGCCTCGTCGAGCACGTCCGTTGCGAGCACTTCCAATTGCGGGCGTTCCCGGAAGAAATACGTTTCGTTGTTCGACAGGACCGACGCGAGCTCGCCCCATTCGTTCTCGCGATCCGGCGACGTCGTCAGGTACCGGTGATAGCTCTGGAAATCCGCAACCCGGCACTTGAGCAAGCGCGTCTGCAGGCGGCTTTGCAAGAGAAATTGCTTGGTATCATCATAGAAAATACCAAAACGCTCGCGAATAAGATCGCGTAGCGCTTGAAACTCGGCCTCCGAAATAGCAATCGTCGACACGGGTTACCAGCGTTTCGCCGCTTATGCCACCCAGGCCCGCAGGCCGAATCGTAAAGCGTGTGCGTAGAGTACGAGCCGATCGAACGGCGTGCGTTCATGATCTTCGCGGTAGAGCGCATCGGAGAATCGCGCGCTCGAGGCGAGCTGTTCGAAAAGCATGCCGTAACGCTTGGGGCGCGATTCCAGAAAGCGCATCAGTCGTACGCGGTGCTCCAAGCGACGCTTGAATCGCGCCTCGAGCGACGTGCGATAGCGGCGCGCCGCACCCGCTGGGTCGCGCCGGTTCTCGGCGATGGCACGGGCCGCGAGACGGCCGCTCACCGCCGCTTCGTAAATGCCCTCGCCGTTGGTTGCATCGACGAGACCGGCGGCGGTACCGCCGACCATCGCCACCCCGTCCCCGGTACGTGCGCGCGGCCATCCGCCGTACAGTAAATGCCCCTCTTCCTTTACCTCGCGCACCTGTGCCGCGGGATAGAGGCGCGCGCGTACGCGCGCGGTAAACGCGTCGAGTTCGTCGCGCAGTTTCTCACCCTTGAGCTTACCCGTCAGACCCAAACCGATCGCGAGATGGTCGCGCTTGGGAAACATCCACGCGACGATCTGCCGTCCGTCGGCGGCGGGATAATAATGAAGCTCGAGCGTTCGGTATGCCACCGGCGCCGCGGGCGTGTCGAGATAGACGCGATACTGCAAGGTGGTCATCAGGCCCGACTCCCACCGCGGGTCGTCGAAGACGGCGGCGTCGCCGAGGCGGTCGAACCGCGCCGTCGAGCCGTTGGCAAAGAACACGTTCTTGGCGCGAATCGTTTTGCGTTCGCCGCGCTCCTGGTCGGCATATTCGACGAGGAGCGATGAACCGTCCGCAGTGCAGCCGCGCAACAACGAACGGGTCCGAATCGTCGCGCCCTCCCGTCGCGCGAGATCGGCCATCGTTCCATCGAGCTCTTCGCGCGTGGTGGTATGCCCGGGTCCGAAGATTACTTCATGCTCGCGTCCGTCGCCGTCGAAGAGCGCGAGGCGCGGCGTGTCGCAGTGCACGACGGCGCGCGGAAGATCGAACGTCTCGCAAAACCCGGGCCGAAGGCCGGCAGCGCAGACGCGCTTCGCACCGACGACCGCGTCCTTCTCGAGCACGACCGTTTCGATTCCGTGGCGCGCGGCTTCGCGCGCGGCGGTGCTTCCGGCCGGCCCGGCGCCAATGACGAGCAGTTCGACGTCTTCCATCATTGGGGTAGTATTACGTTGCTTTTCGCGCAGCCTGTGCAGAGCTTGGTAGACCAAGGTCCCCTCGGCGTATGGACCGAACACCAAGGCCCGCTATGGACGCCCCCCGCAATTATCTTCACTTGCCGATCGGCGAGAATCAGCCCGACCAGATCAACGTCATCGTCGAGATTCCGGAAAAGTCGCGCAACAAGTACGAGTACGACAAGAACCTGGATATCTTCCGGCTCGACCGCGCCCTCCATTCGGCGATCCACTATCCGGGCGACTATGGCTTCGTCCCCCAAACGCTCGCCCTCGACGGCGATCCGCTCGACGTCCTCGTCCTGGTCATCGAACCGACGTTCTCCGGATGCCTTGTGATGGCGCGCCCGATCGGACTGCTCGAGATGACCGACGGAGACGCGCAAGACGACAAGATCCTCGCGGTACCGGTGGGCGAACCGGCGTTCGAAGAGATCCACAACTACTCGCAAATCTTCCCGCACCTCTTGCGCAAGATCTCGCATTTCTTCGAGACGTATAAGGCGCTCGAGGGCAAGAAAACCAGCGTCGGCAGCTGGCATGACGCCGCCTACGCGCGCCGCGTCGTCACCGAGTCGCACGAACGCTTCTTGCAGCAGGACAAGTAACGCGCTCCACGGTACCCGACGCCGTTAAGCGGCGCCCCGAAAGGCGGTGCCGCATGCTGCTACTCCAAGGTTAAGGACCACACTACGTGACGGCACAAACAGCGATTTGGGCCGGGCTGATCGGTGGCTTGCTGGCGGTAATTTACGGCGTCATCCTCACCTTCTGGGTGTTGGGACGTCCGGCCGGCAACGAGCGCATGCAATCGATCGCCGCGGCTATCCAAGAAGGCGCGATGGCCTTCTTGCAGCGCCAGTACACGACGATTGCGATCGTCGCGGTCATCCTGGCCATCCTCATCTTCTTTGCCCGGCCGCTGGGCTGGGAGGCCGCGGTCGGCTTCCTGATCGGCGCCATTCTTTCCGGCGCGGCCGGCTTCATCGGCATGATCGTCTCCGTGCGCGCCAACGTACGCACCGCCGAAGCGGGGCGTGGAGGCCTCAAACCGGCACTCAACGTCGCCTTCCGCGGCGGTACGGTCACCGGCATGCTGGTCGTCGGACTGGGCCTGCTCGCCGTCTCCGGCTACTACTGGTTCCTGCTCGGCGTCAACGGCGGCGATGCGACCAAGTCGCTCGGCGCGATGGTTGGCCTGGCCTTCGGCTGCTCGCTGATCTCGGTCTTCGCCCGTCTGGGCGGCGGCATTTATACGAAGGCGGCGGACGTCGGCGCCGACCTCGTCGGCAAAGTCGAAGCGGGCATTCCCGAAGACGATCCGCGTAACCCCGCCGTCATCGCCGACAACGTGGGCGACAACGTCGGCGATTGCGCCGGCATGGCTGCGGACCTGTTCGAAACGTATTGCGTCACCACCGTTGCGGCGATGCTGCTCGGCAACCTGGTGTTCGCCGACAAGATCGCGGGCGCGACGACCTTCCCGCTGCTGCTCGGCGCGATCTCGATCGTCGCCTCGATCGTCGGATCGTGGATCGTCGGCCTGGGCAACGTCTCGAAGACGCGAATCATGGGTTCGCTCTACAACGGCATGATCGTTGCCGGCGTCCTCGCGCTCATCGGTTTCTGGTTCGTCACGCAAAACACGTTCGGCGGCTCGGACGTCAGCGCAACCTCGATCTTCATCTGCGCGCTCGTCGGCGTGTTGATCACCGGCTTGATCACATTCATCACCGAATACTACACCGGCACGCAGTTCTCGCCGGTTCGCCGCATCGCAAAAGCCTCGGTCACGGGACACGCGACGAACATGATCGCGGGGCTTGCCGTGTCGATGCAAGGCACCGCACTGCCCGCGCTCGTCATCGTCGTCGGCATCCTCGTGAGCTATGGCCTCGCCGGGGTTTACGGCGTCGGTATCGCCGTCATGGCGATGCTCTCACTCGCGGGTATCGTCGTCGCGATCGACTCGTTCGGTCCGATTACCGACAACGCGGGCGGTATTGCCGAAATGGCGGAAATGCCGCAAGACGTCCGCAACGTCACCGATCCGCTCGACGCAGTCGGCAACACGACCAAGGCCGTTACCAAGGGCTATGCGATCGGTTCGGCGGCACTCGCAGCCGTCGTGCTGTTCGCTTCGTTCCTGCAAGAACTGACCAACGACTGTAAGGCCACGGGCGCCGCGTGCGCCACCAACCCCGTGTCGTTTAGTATCGGCGACCCATATGTGCTCTGCGGCCTCTTCATCGGCGGCCTGCTCCCGTATCTGTTCGCATCGCTTTCCATGGAAGCGGTCGGACGCGCGGGCGGCGCCGTCGTCGAAGAAGTGCGTCGTCAATTCCGGGAGATTCCCGGAATCATGGAAGGCACCGCAAAGCCGAACTATGCAACGACCGTCGGCATCGTCACGACCGCGGCGCTCAAGGAGATGATCGTTCCGGCGCTCATTCCGGTCGGCGTGCCGGTCATCGTGGTGTTGCTCAGCATGTTCAACGTGCTTCCCGGCAATACGGGCGCACAGATCATGGGCGGCATTCTCGTCGGGTCGATCGTCACCGGTCTGTTCCTCGCGATCTCGATGACCACGGGCGGCGGCGCGTGGGACAATGCGAAGAAGTACATCGAAGACGGACAATACGGCGGCAAAGGCTCGATCGCTCACCAAGCGGCCGTGACCGGCGATACCGTCGGCGATCCGTATAAGGACACCGCCGGCCCGGCAATCAACCCGATGATCAAGGTCTTGAACATCGTGGCGCTCCTGCTCGTGGCGTTCCTCGTCCACTAATCGACTTCTCATCGAGACGAAAGCGGCTCTGCATCAAGCGGGGCCGTTTTCGCGTTTATAGGGATGTGGGAATAGATACGAAGATGCAAACGATAGCCCGGTTCGCCGCTTTAAGCCTCGTCGCCGCGATAACGCTCGCGACGGCCGCTCCGGCCTTTGCCTATACCGATCAAGAGAATTGGGAGCTGCACATCGGCCAGCAAGAGTACCAACAGCTGCAGCAGCAAGGCAAAATCGTCCCGCAATCGTCGCCGCTCTATCGCAAACTCGATCCGATCGCCGCGCGCATCGCCCGCGTTGCCGACAAGGATTACTTCGTCCCATTTCACTTCATCCTGGTCAACGACAGCTCGCCCAACGCCTTTGCGGTGCCCGGCGGCAACGTCTACGTCACCACGTCGATGATGAGCTTTGCCCAGAATCAGCAAGAACTCGCGGGCGTGCTGTGTCACGAAACGGCGCACGACATCCATCACGACGTCTACAACCTCGCCCGTAAAGACCAGAATCTGTCGCTGCTCGCGGGCCTCGCCGGATTACTCGTGGGCAATAGCCAGATCGGTCAATTCGTCGTCGGTACGGGTGCCCAATTAACGGCACTGAGCTATTCGCGCCCGGTCGAAAGTGCCGCCGATCACACCGGTGCGTACCTCTGCGCGCAAGCCGGCGAGAATCCGTGGGGGATGGTCTGGCTCTTCAAGCGGTTCGAAACCAAGCCAAGCGGCGTGCCGCTCGAAATGCTTTCCGATCACCCGCGTGACGACCACCGCGTGAGCGACTTGGAGAACGAGTTCCGCAACGATCCGTCGGTCTTCGGCCGCTTCAACCCAAATCCGGCCTCGGGCACCCCGTTGTAAAAACGGGGAAGCGCCCGGGTGCGGGCGTACTATCCCGGATGCGCTTTACGACTTCTACCATACTGCGCTCCGGTGCAGTGATGGCTCTTGTTGCCCTCGTTGCAGCAAACACCGCCGTACGTGCGGGAGCCAAACCGGACCTCGACCTCTCGTGGATGGATAAGACGTGCAAACCGTGCACGGACTTTTACCAGTTCGCCGACGGCAACTGGCTCAAGAAGAATCCGATTCCCGCGCAATACTCGACGTGGGGATCGTTCAACATCCTTCAAAACCACAACGAAGATACGCTTCACGCAATTCTCGACACGTCCGAAAAGGCCAACGCGCCGGCGGGCAGCAACGAACAAAAGATCGGCGACTTCTACGGTTCGTGCATGAACGTCGATGCAATCGACAAAGCGGGAACGGCGCCGTTGCAGCCGCTCATGACCGCAATCGACGGCGTGACGGACGTCAAGAGTC
>DASSZO010000021.1:0-14853 GCA_035702815.1 Candidatus Aquilonibacter sp.
AAGCATTACCACCGCGGCGACGTCCGGCGCCCAATACGGCTATTCGCTCATCCTCTTGCAGCTGTTGTTGATCGTTCCGCTTTTCGTCGTGCAAGAGATGACCGTTCGCCTCGGCGTGGTCACGGGCAAGGGCCATGCGCGACTGATCCGCGAGCACTATGGTTTGGGGTGGGCATGGGTCTCGCTCGCGACGATGCTCGTCACCAATGTCGCTGCGCTCGTCACCGAATTTGCGGGCATTGCGGGAGCGGCGCTGATCTTCGGTCTCAATCCCGTGCCGCTGGTCATTGCCGCAGCGGCGGCGCTCGTGATCGTCATTTTCACCGCATCGTACAAGCGCGCGGAAGTCTTCGCGCTCGCGCTTTGCCTGGTGGAACTGCTCTTCATTCCCGCTGCGTTCGCTTCGAAAGCGCCGCTGCACGCAATCGTCGCGCAGGGCATTCTCGGGCGTCAGCCACTCGGCGATCCGAACTACATCTTGCTCGTTGCATCGAACATCGGTGCCGTGATCATGCCGTGGATGATCTTCTATCAGCAGAGCGCGACAGTCGATAAAGGGCTAAAAATCCCGGACCTCGGGTTCGCGCGCCTCGATACTGCGCTCGGTGCCGTCTTTACCCAAGCGATCATGTGCGCGGTGATCATCACGACGGCCGCGACCTTGTACGTTCATCACGTGCCCGTCACCGATGCCGCGCATGCGGCAATTGCATTGCAGCCGCTCGTCGGGCGCTTCGCCGGGCTGACATTCGGCATCGCGCTCATCGGCGCATCGATGTTGGGCGCCTTCGTCGTCGCGCTCGCAACGGCGTGGGCGTTCGGCGAAGCCTTCGACTGGCGTTCGTCGCTCAACGACGAACTGCGCAGCCGTAAATTCACCGCGCTCTACGTCGCGTGCGTGGTCGTCGCCGCCGCGGTTGTGCTCATTCCGCACTTACCGCTCGTGACGATCACCGTCTACGTGGAAGCGTTCAACGGATTCGTGCTGCCGATCGTACTGGGATTTCTGCTCGTCCTGGTCAACGACGGGCGGGTGATCGGCGGGCGGCGCAACCGGCCCCTCGGCAACGCGATCACGTTTCTCCTCACCGGCGTCTGCGTCGCACTCGGACTCTACATGGCCGTTACGACGATTCTCCATCCCGGCGCCTGAGCCGATACGGTATACTCGCCGTATGCGCCGTGCCGTGCTCGTCGTCGCAGCCCTGCTCGCCTTGCTCGAGGCGGGTTGTTCGCGCTACCCCGCCGCCGCGGATTTCACGCTCACCGATAATCACGGACGCCCGTGGGCGCTGTCGGCGCAGCACGGCAAGGCTGTGGCGCTGTTTTTCGGCTTCACGCACTGCGTCGATACCTGCCCGACGACGCTTGCCAAACTCGGGAAAGCGGCCGGCAGCGATCCCAACGTCGTCATCGCCTTCGTCACCGTCGATCCGCAACGCGATACGCCCGCGGTGCTCGATGCGTATCTCAAACGTTTTGCGCCTGCGCCGATCGTCGGCCTTACCGGCACGCCGGCGCAAATCGCGTCCGTGGAGCGCGCGTATCACGTGTGGTCGCAAAAGATTCCCGGCAAGCGTGGAAGCTACGATTACGACGAGGCGCACATCGCGACGGTCTTCTTCATCGATCAACGCGGAGGACAGCGTGCGATCGCCGATCAAACCGATAGCGTGCAAACCTTGGCATCCGACATGCACACGGCGCTGCAATGATCGGCGTACTGTTTTTCCTTGCTGCACTTTTCGCGCCGATGCACGGGGTCGTGCTGAGCGCGGGCGCACACGGCGCGATCGTTCGAAACGACGACATTCCGGGTATTTTGCAGCCGCAGACGCGTCGTTACCAGCTCGAACGTGCGCTGTCGCTGCGCAGCGGGGTCGGAATCGACGCGATCGTCGATCGCACGACGACACCGTGGACGCTTCGCGACGCGGTCATTGCGGCGCCGTTCACTCCGGGCCTCCCCGATCAAGGGCGCGTGATTCCCGTCGATGTGGGCACCGGGATACCGGACGCTACGCTGGTCGATCAAGACGGAGCGCTCGTCTCGCTCAAACACGCGTTCGCCGGAAAGGTCGTACTGCTCAGTTTCATCTTCACGCGCTGCCCCGATCAGAATCTCTGTCCGGCGATCTCCGGCAAGTACGCGTACATGCAGTCGCACCTCGATCCGGCAAAGTTCGCGCTCGTTGAAATCACCCTCGATCCGCCGTACGACTCGCCCGCGATACTGAAGGCATACGGACGCCAGTATGGCGCCAATCCGGCGATCTGGACGATGCTCACGGGAACCGGAACCACGATCACGCGCGTGCTCAACGCATTCGGCATCAACTCGTTGCGAGTCAGCGCCGCGAACTTCATTCACAACGACAAGCTCTTCATCGTCGCTCCGAACGGCAAGGTCGCCTACCTGGTGGACACGGCGGGCTGGGACCCCGAAGGCGTGATGTCCGAAGCGCGCAGCGTAGCGGGCATGGCGAGCAATCCGTTCGAACGCCTCAAACTTTCGCTGATCGCGAGCGTCGTCGCGGTCTGCGGCGGCAGCCAGTTCGCGGGCGTCGTCCTGCTCGAGATCGGGCTCTTCTTCGTCATCCTAGGCGTCGTCGCGGCCGGTCTGTGGTGGGTCGGGCGCGTTCTTTGGGGCGGGCGTCAGGCATAGAGCCGCCGAGCAACCGGTGGAGAGGTTCATCCCATTTTGGGGTAAACCCCAGGGCAGTTCATGGCAGCACCGCGTAAGCCGTTCGATCCGCCAACCCCGGAGCAGACGGCGTTCCTCGAACGAGCGATCGAGCAGCACGGCAAAGCGACCTACAACTTCGCGCTTCGCCTGACCCACAATGAAGCCGACGCCCGAGATTTGACGCAGGAGGCCTTCATTAGGGTCTACCGCGCCTGGCGGAGCTTCCAGCCCGGGACCTCCTTCCTGTCCTGGGTCTACCGGATCGTCACAAATCTCTATCGGGACGAACTTCGGCGGCGGAAAGGCCGTTATCAGGAAGAGATCCCCGAAGATAACGCTCCCCAGGAATTCGCCGGTGCGCGTCCCTTGGCGGTGGAGCCGATCGAAGACCTCGTCGAGGCTCAGATGAGCGAGACGATGTCGAAAGCGCTCGGAGCGCTTTCACCCGATCAGCGCCAAGTGATCGTCCTGGCCGATATTGAGGAATATAGCTATCAGGAAATCGCGGAGATCGTCGGATGTTCGATCGGCACGGTTCGTTCGCGCCTTCATCGAGCCCGGCAGCAGCTACGAAAACTCGTTGAACACTTCTCGGCAAAATCATGATTGAAAAACACGCGACTACAGAAGACCTCATCGACTACCTGCACGGCGAGCTTCCCCCCGAAGCCGACGCCGGCATCCTCGCGCACTTGGAGCAGTGCGCGCAGTGCACCGCGTTGTACGACGACCAGGCGCGCCTTTCGGAATCGCTTCGATCGTACGCGCGCTCGAGCGAACGCGACTTGCCGCAAGGCGTCGTCGCGAGCATCTGGGATGCCATCGAGCGCGAGGAGCGCGCGCCCTCGTCGTTGCAGCGCCTAGCGGCGTTCCTGCGACCGGCGTACGCGCTGCCGATTGCGGCGGTCTTGGTTCTCGGAGCCTTCTTCGGCTACACCGCGACCCATCGCGCAGCTGCGACGACGACGATCGACGCAGCCATCTATCTGCGCGATCACGCCTCGCTCAACAGTACGATGCCGTTTGGAGACGGCGCCTCGGAACCGGCGACGTTGCGTTCCGACGAGTCGGCGTCCGATCAGCAGTGGATTGCATCCACCGGAACGAGCGTCGTTGCGCAAGATCAGTAGCGCGCTTGCGCTCGCGGCACTCGTGACGGCGACCGCCGGCGCGACGCCGCAAGCCTCTCCCACCGCGCTCTTGCGCGCCGCGATTGCGGCGCCCAAGCACCTCTCCTATACCGGAGAGGTGCAAGTGTTGCGCTTTGGAACGCAGCGGTCGGAGGCGGCGATCTATCGGATCGAACACCGCGCTCCCGACCTCACGCGCCGCTGGTATCTTGCGCCTCAGAATCTCTACGGCGATTCCGTCATCTCGCGCGGTGAAACGACCTACTCCATCGACGTCAAGCGCGACCGGGTCATCGTCGCGCAAGATGACGCCATCGACGATCAGGTCGCCGAAGACGACAACTTCGCGGTTCTCGCCTCGAATTACAACGCGGCATTTGCGCCGGACGAACAGTACGACGGCCGTCCCGTACGCGTCGTCGTTCTCACGAATAAGTACACCGGGCAAACGACGATGCGACTGCGCATCGACGCCAAGACGAATCTCGTGCTGGCCAAGGAAACGTACGCCGCCAACGGCGCGCTCTCGACGCAGGTCCGCTTCCAACAGATTCGTTATGCGCAACAGATTCCGGCCGGGGTATTCGACGTTCCCAAAGGCATGCACGTCGTGCAAGGCCCGTCGCGCGGTCTTCCGTCGAGCGATCTGCAACACGTGATCGCCGCCGCCGGCTTTGCGGCCCATGGTCCGAAGTACTTGCCGGAGGGATTCACGCCCGTCGAAGGCGACGTCGTCGATATCAAGGGCATCCGCACGCTGCATCTGCTCTATTCCGACGGTATCCGGACCGTTTCGCTCTTCCAAAACCAAGGCGCATCGGATATCGGCTTCGAGAGCTATCACGCAAGCTCGACCAAGATCGAAAATCACGAAGCGAAATACGTCGAGGACGGGGCGACCACGCTCTTAGCCTGGTCGGAATCCGGACTTCATTTCACGCTCGTCGGAGAACTCTCGCTCGGAGAACTAGAAAAGATCGCCTCTTCCGTGATACCGTAGGAGCGCATGAGCGCTCCGGAACGCGACCTCAACACGCTGCTGATCACGATGAAGCCGGCGCTCGACCCTCGCGAGTGGGTCTATTGCAGCGTCGATAAATCGTTTCTCAGCAGCACCCATCGTCCGCTCTTCGTCTTCCACGAATCCGAGGGAACGACGGTCGTCGTCGAACGCAACGTGGCCGAATCGCTCGAATTACCCTACACGTACGTGTGCAGGCGCATCACGCTGCGCGTCCACTCCGATCTCGAGGCGGTCGGCTTCATCTCGACGGTGACGACGACGCTCGCCAAGCACATGATTTCGACCAATGTGGTCAGCGCGTTCTACCACGACCACATCTTCGTTCCGCTCGACCGCGCCGAAGAGGCGCTCCACGTGCTCGAAACGCTCAGCGCCGAGCGCGCACGCAGCGTTCTGTAGCCGCAAGCGCGGCCGCGACGTTCCCCTCGATCGCTCTCGGGTCGGCCGCATTGCCGCCACCGGCATCGGAGGTGAGGATCTGCGCGATCGACGACGTCAGCGCGTCGATTGCATACCCGCCTTCGAGCACGTATGCAACTCGCCCATGGCAGTACTCGTAGCCAACCCGGTTGATCGCGCGCGCGAGCGCCGCCGCGGCATCGACGTCGACGCCCAAATCGCCGACCGGATCGCCTGCGACGTAATCAAAACCGGCGCTCACCACGATCGCCTGCGGGCGAAGCTCGGCGGCGACGAGCGCGAGTAAACGCTCCCACACCGCGACGAACGCCTCGGTCGATATGCCGGTCACCGGCAGCGGCACGTTTGCGAGCAACGCGTCGCCGTACGACTCGTTCTCGAAACCGGTCCCGGGATACGCCGGCGATGCGTGGGTCGAAACGTACGACAGTCCATCGCCCACGATGTCTTGCGTCCCGTTGCCGTGGTGATAGTCGAAATCGACGACGAGCACCGTTCCGCCGTGCCGCGATTGGTGCGCTCTTGCGGCAATGGCCGCGTTATTGAAAAGACAAAAGCCCATGCCGCGATCGCTCTGCGCATGATGACCCGGCGGCCGCACGAGCGCGAAGACGGGGTGATTGCGCTCGACGGCTGTCTCAAGTGCGATGACGGCGCCGCCCGCCGCGCGGCGCGCGACCGCCAACGATCGATCGTCGATGATCACGTCGCCCGTCGACAGGTTTCGCGGATGCGAGACCTGCGACGCTTCGCGCTTGACGAGCTCCAGATAGCGGGCGTTGTGCACCAGCCGCAATTCATCGTCCGTTGCGTCGCGTGCGGGGACGATATCGTCAAGCAGCCCCATCGAGCGTAAACGCGCAGCGACCACCTCCACGCGGTCAGGCGATTCAGGATGCCTGACGTTACGAAGGTGGTCGCCGAAGATCGCGTCGGTTACGACGTCCATTGCATTGTCATTCGACAAGCTCCGGGTGACGGTTATTTTTTCCTGAGCATCGCAATTTGATTTTGGATTTCCGCATACTCCTTGGTGCCTTTGCGGATCATCGGAAGCAGACGCTTGAAGGCGCCGACTGCCTTTTCTTTCTCGTGATTGGAGGCGTACGTCTTCCCGGCGACCCACAGCAGCTGCGGATTTTGATCCAGGAACCCTTTAGCATTGCGGTCGAGGACGTCGAAGATCTGCGACGCTTCCTTGTAGTTCTTGAGTTCGAAGTCGGCTCCGGCGATGCAGCCGAGCGTGGCCGGGCTCTTCTCCATCGAGAAGCTCTTCGCGCAAGCGTCTTTCGATGCCGCGTAATTATGCGTGAACGAATACGCCTGCCCGAGCATGGCGAACGCTTGCGGATCGGGTTCTTCGCTCGTGAGTTTCTTCAGGTAGCCGATCGCATCGGACATGCGTCCCTGCTGCATCGAGACCTGGCCCATACGCGCAAGCGCGGTGGGATTGTTGGCATCGATGGCGAGCGCGGCTTTCCATTCCTTTTGCGCGCTCGCGAGATCTTTTTTGGAAGCCCAGTAATCGCCGTAGCTCAAGTGAAGCTGCGCGGAGGTCGGATACTGCGCGATCGCTTTGGTGAAGACCGACTGCGCTTGCGCATCTTTCTTCTCACCGGCAAAGTACTGCGCTTTACGAACGATGATTTGATCGCGATCGGCGTCGCTCGGCGCGGCAACGATCGCGTCGTCGTACGCAGCCGACGCTTTCGCGTCGTCGTGTTGACGCGCATAGAGATCGGCTTTGAAGATCAGCGCTTGTTCGTCTTTGGGATTGAGCGCGAGGACCTTTCCGACCCAATCCAGAGCGACGGGGATGTTGTTTTGATCGGCGTACGTCAACGCCGTTTGATACAGCGGCGCCGAGCTCTTCGGATCGAGCGCGATCGCTTTGGCAAACTGCGCGCGGGCCTGATCGTATTTGCTTTCGGCGGCGTACACCGCGCCGAGGGTCGCCAGCGATTCCGCATCACCTTTGTTGAGAACGATCGCGCGATTGGCGATGCGTTCGGCATCGGTGAAGCGATTGGCACGCAGATACAGGGTGGTGAGCTGTTGGAGAACGCCCGGATTGCTCGGATCCAGATTCTCGGCCTGCTCGAGATCGGCGATTGCCGCATCGAGCCGGTTGAGCGACTGTTGCGCATATCCGTCGAGGTAGTAGACCTGGGCGGTTTTGTCGCCGTTCTGGAGCAGACGCTGCGTCAACTGAATCGAGAGATCCGGGCGGTTGATGTTGAGAAACTGTCCCGCAAGATCGACCATCGCTTGCTGATCGTTGGGATTCGCTTTGAGCTTTGCCTGAAGACGCGGGATCGCGATGTTCGGCGGCTCGGGCGAAGCCGTGGGCAGTGCGGATGGCGATGGCGAGGGCGTCGGCGATGCCGCTGCCTTCTTACCGAAGAGTCCGGCCTGGGCGCTCGGTGTGGTGGCGAGGGCGGCGGCAACGAACGCCACGGCCATCATGAACAAAATTGCGAAACGTTTCAAAGTACAGTACTTCCTACGACTATTACGATTTGGAGGCCGCGATGAGTTTCGTCAACTCCGGAACGATGGCGAACGCATCGCCTACGACCGTCAGATCCGAAAACTCCGAGATCGGCGCCTGGCCGTCTTTGTTGATCGCGACGATCGTACCGGAAGAACGCATCCCGACCTTGTGTTGTATCGCACCGGAGATACCGACGGCGATATACAAGTTCGGGCTGACCGTCTTGCCGGTCTGACCGATTTGGAGACTATAGGGAACCCACCCGGCATCGGCGGCGGCGCGTGACGCACCGACGGTACCGCCGAGTTCCTTGGCGAGCGGCTTGAGCAGCGTGTCGAACGGATCGGGACCGCCGAGTCCGCGGCCGCCCGCGACGACGACCGGCGCTTCCTCGAGCGCGAGTTCGCCGGTGCCTTCTTCGACGTCGTTCTCAATGGTCACGGCGTACGAGCCGCCGGCCGGTTTCTCGATGGGCTGCACGGCCGCGCCTGCGCCGCCCGCTGCCGCGGCGAACGCGTTGGGACGAATCGTCACGACGCCGTAGTCACCGGAACGAAGGGCGCACGTCGTGATTGCCGCGCCGCCCATCTTCGGCATCACCGCTTCGACCCGGCCGCCTTCGATTTTGAAGTCGGTCGCATCGGCGCAGATGCCCGCGTTCAAACGCGCGACGAGCCGTCCGGCAACGTCTTTGCCCGTAAGCGTGTTCGGCACGAGAACCAACGACGGGCCGATCGCCTTGGCCGCGCCGGCAATGTAATCGATGACGGGATCGAGCAAGAACGTATCGACGTCGGCATCGTCGTTAACGTGAATGACGTCGAGCGGATACGCCTTGAGTTGCTCGGCAAGTTGCGTCGAGCCCTTACCGACGACGACGGCATGCGCTTTGCCGCCGAGCTTGTCGGCGAGTTCGCGCGCCTTGGTCGCCATTTCGAACGTGACTTTCGGCGTTTGACCGCCCTTGTGTTGAACGTAAACGAGAACGTTTTGCATTAGACGAGCTTCCTCTCTTTGAGGAAATCGAAGATCGCTTGCGCGCCCTGCGCACCGTCGGCGGCTTCAACCACTTGGCCCTTGCCGCGAACGGCGGGCGGATTAGCGGCGAGCAGTTCGGTCTTGGAGCCGGCTTGTCCGACCGGTTGATCCAAGCCGAGATCGCCGAGCGACATCGCGGCGATCGTCTTTTTCTTGGCGCCCATGATGCCTTTGAGCGAGGCGTAGCGCGGCTCACCGAAGGTCAGCGCCGTCGTGATGACGGACGGCATCGGTGCGACGACATCTTGGTATCCGGTATCGGTTTCACGTTCCAGCCGAAGTTTGCCGTCGGCAATTTCCGCTTTGCGAACGTTGGTAACCAGCGGCGTCTGCAAGTATTCCGCGAGTGCGCCCGGCGTTGCGCCGGTCGATCCGTCGTCGGACAAACCGCCGACGATGAGCAGATCGAAGCCGACCTTCTTGAGGGCGTGCGAAATGGCGTAGGACGTCGCCCACACATCGCTGCCTTCGAGGCCCGCATCGCTGAGTAACACCGCGTCATCCGCACCCATCGCGAGTGCCTTGCGCAACGTTTCTTTGAGCGACTCGGGGGCCATAGAAAAGACCGTGACGGTCGTATCGCCGCCGGCTTTTTCTTTGAGTTGCAGCGCTGCTTCGAGCGCGTATTCATCGTACGGGTTCAACACGGTTTCAACGCCCGTGCGAACCAAACGCTTCGTGCTCGGATCGATACGCTTTTCGGCGTTCGGGTCGGGCACGAGCTTGACCGTAACCACGATCTTCACGTGGAGTTCTGACCTCCTCGAAACTATGGGGGAGAACCCGCCCTCATTAGGGCGCCCGGGCTACAACCCCTCTGCAATTGAACCTGATAAATTTATCAGACCCGGATACAGCGGTCTACGGCGAAGCGCGGGAAGGTCCAACCTTCACCCTAGGCGCCGGAAGCATCTCGCGTGATACGATAGGCGCCCATGCCGAACGAGCCCTCAAACGACGCCCTCATGCATGCAGTGACGGACCTCGCAGGTGCCGTCCATCAGGGATTTGCCCGGGTCGAGGGACGCCTCGGCAACCTGGAAACGCGCGCGACCTCAATCGAGGGTGAGATAAAGGGAATCCATCAGTGGATGGCCCGTGCCGATGAACGATTCGACAACCTCGAGCCCCGCTTTGCTTAGATCGAGAAGTGCTGGTCGACGAGAAAGCCTGACCCGGTGAGGGTCGGCGGCGGGCCGCCGGGAATCGATGGCGCTCCTCGCACCCCGTAGTTCCGATACTGGACAAATACCTGACCGAAGCGGCCGAGATCGGCCTGCACGCCCGCAAACCCGAACGCGTACGTCGCGTCGACAGGCGTCGTCGCCCAGCTACCCGCTGCGGCGTAACGACCGTAACCGATTTCGCCGATCAGATGCGGCGCGAACGTATGCTGCTCTGCTGCGACGAGCTGCGGATAGCGCATCGCAACGCAGTCGACCGGCGCGGCCGCCGCGCAGTCGCGATGCTGCATGTCGCTCGCGTAATCGAACGAGATCGTATCGCGTTTGCCCGACCATGCCAGGTACGCGTCGACGCCGCGCGTGTGCCCGATGTTTACATCACCACGAGCGAGCACGAGGTAGTCGACCTCGACAAAGCCGGTGCTCGTGAGGTTGGTATACGTCGACGGCTCGATCTGCCGCCAATCGTAGGCGGCCGCGCCGAGTCTCCATGGTCCGCGCGCAAACGCGCCGTGCACGCGCAGGCCCTCGCGATTCGAACCGCCCCACGCGTTGTTGACGAGTTGATACGTCCCTTTGAGCCATGGACCGGGATACGCCCACGCAATTCCCCACACGTTGAGCGCGGTGCCGTACGGAAGCAGCGTCGGCGCGTACCGTGCATCCATGCGATAGTACTCGATGCCGGCAGAATCGGCCGCGTTGAAGTGACGCGCAAGCGCGAGATGTTCGAAATCGCCGTAGCGATTCGTGCCGGGACGCGCAACCTGCGACGCATCGTACCACGAGCGGCCGAATTCTGCCGTTGCATCGTAGCCGGCATGCGGATGGACGAAGGCGCGAACGCCGGCGATCGTCTGCGATTGATCCGCGATCGTGCCGAGGGCGAGCGGTCCTTGCGCGCCCGGATTGATGGTCGCATTCGCTCCAAAGAGCGTCGGAACGGCGAGCGAATCGCCGCGCGTCGATACGTGAATGACGTCGGCGGAGAATCGGCCCCGCGCGCCCGCATCGTCGGCGACGCTTACGCCCGTCATGCGCGCCGCCGTATTCGGCGGCCCCGGCAGAAGTGCGTCCGTTGCCTCGACGCTGACCCTGCCGATTGTTGCGCTTGCGTCGGCGCCCAGCATCGGCAACGCCGGTGCAAGATGCGACCAGTTCGAAAGATCGTTCAGTCCCGGGCCGGCCGATTCAAAGACCTGCACGTTCATCGACGGAAGAAACGTTGCATACGGCGGCTGGACGAAGACGAACGGATCGTACTGCGACGTTTGAACGTACCCGCCCGCGACGCGCCAACGGTTGTCGTTCGCGCGCGCGTCAACGCTATACGGAAGCACCAGCGCGCCGGCAGTGCCCGTCGAGGCACCGGCGTGCGTCGGATACGCGATAGGTACGTTGAGGATCGAGCGCCCCTCGAGCGGATCGAATGGACCGAGTAACGGCTCGCCCCAGTACACGGCATTGGTCGGATCCCCGCCGATGCCGCCGAGCATAACGCTCGCATCGGCGCTCCACCGTTGCCGGTGCACGGTCCCCGTCAAGGCATACTGCACGCTGCCGGCGACGCCGGGCACGAGCGGCATCGTCGAAAACCAGTCGTAAGGCGTCAGCGGTGCGGCGGGACTACCGGCGATGAACGCCGCTCCTTCAGGCGGAACTTGGCCCGCGCCGGCCGTTGCCTGATCGATGAAGACGTTGGATCCGTCGATGTGAATCTCGTAGCGCGGCGTCGGCGAAGGCGCCGGCGACGCCTGCGAAACGACCGCGGCCAGAGCAAACATGCGCCTGCCCTTTCACAGTACGCCGCTCGGGCGCCTGCGCCAGAAGGTCAAAAGCGCGGAAACATGGCTGCCGTGTAAGGGCTGAACGGCGCCTCGTCGTCGAACTGATTCGCGCGCAGCGAATCGTTGTGGGCCGCGGGTCAGGCCTGGAACGTCAGTGCTTGGAACGTCCGCGAAGATATTGCGGCGGAACGAACGGTTCGCCGCCCAGCGCATCGGCCGCGTCCCACGTCCAATTCGGATTGCGGATGAAGCCGCGCGCCAGTTCGATGAAGTCGGCATCACCGTCACGCAGAATCGTCTCGGCCTGCGCGGGGTTCGTGATCATGCCGACACTCATCGTCGGTACGCCGGTCGCGCGCTTGATCTCGGCCGCGAACGGAACTTGGTACCCCGGACCGACCGTGATCTTTTGATGCGCGACGAGGCCGCCGCTGGAAACGTCGACGAAGTCGCAGCCGCTTTCTTTGAGGCGATTCACGAGCGTAATCGATTGCGACACATCCCATCCGCCTTCGGCCCAATCGGTGGCGGAGATGCGCACGCCGAGCGGACGATCGTTCCAAACCTCGCGCACGGCGGCGAAGAGTTCGAGCGGAAAGCGCATGCGGTTCTCGAGCGTTCCGCCGTAGCGGTCGTCGCGATGATTCGTCAGCGGTGAGAGAAACTGATGGCCGAGATACCCGTGGGCGAAATGAAGCTCGATCACGTCGATGCCCAGCGCCGTGCAGCGGCGCGCCGCTTCAACGAAGTCGCGTTTGACCTTTTCAATTCCGGCGTCGTCGAGCGCGAGGGGCGTATGCCAATCGGGCAAGTACGGAATCGCCGACGGCGCAACGGTTTGATACGCGCGATCGCCATGTGCGGCGTTCCCGCCTTCCCACGGCGGAAGGGTCGACGCTTTCCGCCCGGCGTGCGCGAGTTGGACGCCGACCTTCGTCTTGGTCCACTCTCGCATGAAGGCCACGACGCGCGCCATTGCATCTTGATTGGCGTCCGAATAGAGCCCAAGATCGCGATCGGTGATTCGCGCTTCTGGGCTCACCGCCGTCGCTTCGAAGAAGGCTAGCGAAGGACCGGAGAGCGCGTAGTGGCCGAGGTTGACGACGTGCCAATCGTTGGCGTTGCCGTCGATCGAGGAGTACTGGCACATCGGCGAGACGACGACCCGGTTCTCGAATTCCATGCCGCGAAGGGTGATCGGCGAGAAGAGTAGGCTCATATCGATCTCGTTCAATCACCCTTCGAGTGCCCGCGGTTTCACTTATGCGGCGAACGTCGCTCTGGAACGCGTAGCCCAGCGCCCGCGCAGGCGTTCTTTATGCCTGCAGAGTGGGTGTAGGCTATCCGCGCGCGAAGTTCCCAAGCGCGATGACCTACCGGCCGCCGTATTTCCGAATGGACGATCGATCGACGTTGCTCGAATTGATCGCTCGCCACCCGTTTGCGTCGTTGATCGGGACCGATTCGAACGGCATCACGATCACGCACATGCCGCTCTTTGCCGTGCAGACGCAGGAGACGGTACGATTGCAAGGTCACATTGCGCGAGCAAACGTACAATGGCGAACCACGGGCCAACGCGTGGTCGCAACGTTCACCGTCGCGAACCACTACATTTCGCCTTCGTGGTATCCATCCAAACAGCACGATCCCCGCACGGTTCCGACGTGGGACTACGTCGCCGTCCACGCACGCGGTTCCGTTCGATTCATCCACGATCGCGTCTGGCTGCGCGATCTCGTCGCGCGTTCGAGTGAAATCCAGGAACGCAGCGTCGGGGGAAGCTGGTCGATCGACGATGCGCCCCCGGACTACCTCGAGAGTCAATTGCGCGGAATCGTCGGCGTCGAATTAGACGTGGAAGATCTGAGCGGCATCTTCAAGCTCAACCAAAACCACCCGCCGGAGAACGTTGCATGCGTCGTCGATGCGCTCGTCGCACTCGGCACTCCGGGTGCGACGGCGCTCGCGTCGTGGATGAAGGACGCTCGAACGTAACGATTAGATCCGTGTGGCGATCCCGTGATAACACCCGAGCGTATACGGAAAATCGTACGTGGATACGTAGTGGTACATGGTGACGAGTTGTCCGTCCCACATCACGGGGCTCGTCGTCCCGTGGCAAGCGTCGAGATCGCTGCTCGTGAGCATCTTTCCGCCGTACCACGGGCCGTAAATGCCGTATCCGTCCGCTGCATACCCGAGCAGCGATGAGTTCTGCGACGGCGATCCGCCATCCGGAACGCATGCCTGCAGCCATCCGTGATAGTGATAGGTGGACGATTGATCGGGATGACCGTGGCACGCGTCTTGTTCCTCGCGCGCAACGCCGTCGTATCCGGCACCGTCGAACGCGTCGTACACCGCAACGCCCGTCACCGTGATGCCGATCGGACCGCCGTCGAGGCACCCCGGCGACGACGCAGCCGACGGATTCGCCGGCACCGAAAAGTCGAAGGTTTGCGCCGCGATGGAATTGGGATTGCGATCGTATTGGGATGCGGGATCGCTCGATTGAATCGGAAACGTGCCCGTCGAAGCGACGGTCGGTAATCCGTTACTCGCAATCGCGCGATTCGTGCCGTTCACCGATTCGTGAAAAGAGCCGGCCCACGACACCGCGCCTTGCACCACGACTTTCTGCAGGGCGTTCCACGTGTGCGCGCTCGTATCGAGCCATGGTGCGCTTGACACGGCCGGTGACGAGTTGCCCGGGACGTGACAGAGATAGATCGAGCCGCGTTGAGCGCCGCTCGTCGAGTATTTGAGGTCGCCGAGGGGAAGCGCGGCGCAGTTGAGCGTTCCAGCCGACGTCTGCGCCGTCGGACAGGTGTAGGACGCACTCGCCGTGGCACTCGCCGTGGCGACGGCGACGGGAACCGCGGTAGCTGCGCCCGCGCCGCCACCGCCGCCGCAGGCGGTCAACGCGAGGCTGAAGATCGTGAATGCAAGAGCCGGTCGTTTCATAGCGCGACCGTACGCCGCGCTAACCGCTGCTCGGCTGTACGCCTTCTCAGGCTACTTCAAGAAAATGGGACGGGCGGGAATCGAACCCGCATGCTCTTTCGAGCGGCAAATTTTAAGTCTGCT
>DASSZO010000209.1:0-5835 GCA_035702815.1 Candidatus Aquilonibacter sp.
GAAGCATTGCCCTCATTGCGGGTGCGCTGCTCATCGTCGCCGCCGGATGCGTGGCGATGGGATGGTCGTGGATCGTCGAGTACGCGCGGGTGCTCGGCGCGCACGCGTCGGCCGAACGCTTCGCCGTCATTCAATACACGCCGGCAGCGGTGCTCTATGGTTTCGGCGTGCCGAAAGCGACCGCATCGGCCGTCGCCGTCATCATCGCGCTGCTCGCCGTAGCGGCCGCCGTCGGCGGGGTCATTCGGGCGAGCTCGCTCGTCCGCCGTTTCTGCATCGCCTGCTGCGCGATTCCGTTCGTAGCGGGATTTTTCCACGAGCACGACTTCGTCGCGTTGTTCGCATCGGCGCTCTTTGCCGTTGCCTATGCGCGCCGCGCATGGGCGGCAACGCTCGGATGCGCACTCGTCGGCATCAACTGGTTGGATTTTGCGCAGCAGCCGCAAGCGGTGGCGCAAGATGCCGTCCTTGCCTGCGGCCTGCTTTGCGCCCTGATCGCGTTGCGTCCGCAGCGCGGGCAGTTCGTCGCGGCGGGCGTCGCACTGCTTTCGATCGCCGCGGGCGCGTGGATCGGCGCAGTGCATCACCTGCCGATCTGGCCGAACGACATGCACGGCGTTGCGGCCGGCGCATCGATCGCGGAGGTCTGGAAAAACGAACAGCTGCAGACCGGGCTCATGCGGCCCGATGCTGCAGCTGCGTTGCTGCGGACCTTTGCGCTGCTCGGCAGCGCCCTTCTCCTGTGGTCGACGCTAGATGTCGACGTCCATCATGTTGTCGAACGCGGTGATCGCGTTGGGCTTGAAGTTCTTTAGGTCTTTGTTATACGCGTAGACGTCGACGCGTTGCGACGTCACGATGACCGGAAGATCTTCGGCAAAGGCGTGGACGAACGCCGTAACGTCCTTATTGCGATCCGCCTGGTTGTAGTGTCCGTAGAGCGCATCCATCGCCGCCTGCGCCTTCTTGTTGCACCAGCGGGGATCGTTCTGGCCGGCCGGAGGGAAGCCGTTGCACGAGTAGATCTGCGAGAAGTCGCCGATACCGTCGTTCTCCCACGCGAACAGAATGAGGTCCCACTTCTTGGCATCGTAGACGATGCCGCCTTCTTGCAGCGGCGCAAAGAAGAGCGCGCTCGGGTAGTGGCGCACTTCGAGCTGCACGCCGATTTTCTGATAGTTCGCGCGCATGAGTTCGATCATGTTGTCCTGATCTTGCAAGCCGCTCGGGACCGCAAACCGGAAGACCAAGCGCGTGCCGTTCTTGGCGCGCACGCCGTCGCCGCCCTTGACCCAACCGGCCTTGTCGAGCAGTGCATTGGCTTTGCCGATATCGAACGGAGTCGTCGGCAGTTTTACGGTGTACGGCGCGTCTACCGGAGTCGGCGAATCCGACACGGTCCCGAGGCCGTGGCCGATCTTGTCGATGATCTCCTGACGGTCCAGCGCATACAACATCGCATGACGAACCGCCGGGTCTTGCAACGCCGGATTCGTGAGATTGAAATCGAGATGGTTCCAGAAGTACCCCGGCTGCTGCATCACGGCGTAGGGTTCGAGTTGCTTCATGCGGTCGAGATAGTTTCCGGGAACGAGCGGCCACAGGTCGAGTTCTTTGGCTTGGAACTGTGAGAGCAGCGTGTTGCGATCCGGAATGATCTTGTAGATCACCTTGTCGAGCTTCGGCCGACCCCGCCAATAGAGCGGGTTCGCGACGAGCACCACTTGCTGCGAGCGATCCCAGCGTTCGTACTTGAACGGCCCGATGCCGACGGGCAGCGAGTTGTACGGAACGTTGTTGATGTTGGGATACTTCGCAAGCAGGTGCTTGGGCAGAATGCACGGGTTGGCGCCGGCCGTCGAAAAGAAGACTTCGATGAACGGCGAGTACGGTTTCTTGAGGTGATAGACGACGGTGTACTTATCGGGTTCGTCGATCTTCGTGATCTGATCCCAGCCTTCGCGGCTCACCTCATTATTGGCCGGGTTGAGCACCACTTTGGTCGAGAAGACCACGTCGTCGGCGGTGAACGGTGCGCCATCCGACCATTTGACGCCATGACGCAAATGGTATGTGATCGTTAGCCCGTCTTTGCTGACGCCGCCGTTCGCTTGCGTCGGAACTTCCGTCGCAAGCTCGGGAATCGGATTGTTGTTCTGATCCCACCGAATCAACCACGCCATCGTCATCCGGCTCAGATAGAGCAGCGGAGTGAACTGACCGAGGTGCGGGTTGAGCGTGTTGACGTCGCCGGCATCGGCATAGCGCAGGACGTGCGGCTGAGTGAAGCTATTGACGCGTCCGCCCGGTTCGCCGGTCTGCGACACCTTCGTGCAGGCGGTAGCGAGAAGCGCAAGCGCGAGGGACGCGCCGATCAGTCGTTTCAAATCGAGTACTCCCAGGAATTCCAGTATGAGACGATTGCGGGTGAGACGGAGAATCCTTTGAGGTCCGTATTGTAGACGAACGCCTGCTTTTGAAATAGCAGTATGATCGTCGGCACGTCGAGGGCCAGTTGCTGCTGGATGATCTTGTACTGCGGCTTACGCTTGGCCTCATCGACGGTCGCGAGCGCCGCTCGCTCCGCCGCATCGACCTTGTCGTTCTTCCAGAAGAGCACGTTTTGTCCGGTCGGACCAAAATTCCAGCTCGAGTAGAGCGCGCTGTCGTCGGGATCGGCGGCGGCAACCCAGGCATAGGTGGCGACGTCATAATGTCCGCCCTCCAGAATGCCGGCGTTGCCGTTTTGGAAGAACTGCGCCGTACCGTAGTTCTTGACGTTGGCCTGGACGCCGACGTCGCGCCACTCGCGCTGGACGAGCGCCTGCATCGCGCGGCCGGCGGTCGACTCGGTCTGCGTGCTGTAGGTGAGTTCCAAGCGCTGACCGTTCTTGACGCGCACGCCGTCGGGCCCAACCTTCCAGCCGTCGGCATCAAGAAGCTGCTTGGCTTTTTCCGGATCGTACGGATAATGAACGATGTCGTTCGTATACGCCCACGAGAGGTTCGGCTGCTGATCCGTTTCGGCCAGTGTGCCGGAGCCGTGATAGATTTTATCGAGAATCTCACTGCGGTTCGTCGCATAGGCAAGCGCCCGTCGAACGGCGGTATCCGCCAGGATCGGATTCTTCAGATTGAAATCGATATGGCTGAAGACGAACGACTCCGGCTGAATCGCCGTGAGCCCGTTCTTGGGGTCGCTCGCGAGTTGCTGATAACGCGGCCAATTGATGCCGGTTCCGCGCGCAAGCATATCGATCGAGTGCGTTTGCAATTGCGTCTCGAGCGTGTTCTCGTCGGGTAGAAAATAGATGTCGATCTCGTTGAGTTTCGGACGGCCCCGGAAATAGTCGGGATTGGCCGCCAGACGAACCATCGTTCCGCGTTGCCACTCGATCACTTTGAACGGACCGCTTCCGATCGGCATCGCGTTATACGGTGCGTTATTGATCGACGTCGGACCGGCGAGATATTTTGCCAAGAGATGCTCCGGAAGAATCGGCGCATTCCCGTTGACACCCCAGAGCTGCTGAAGAAACGGCGCGTACACCTTCTTCATGTGGATGACGGCCACGTACGGATCGCTGCAATCGATATCTTTGATATCGCGGTATCCGTCGGTGGCGGCAACGTTCGTATGCGGATTGATGACGACTTGCCACGTGAACTTGAGGTCTTTGCACGTGAGCTGCTGGCCGTCTTGCCATTTGATATTGTGACGAAGTTTATATTTTAGCGTCAGTCCGTCTTTGCTCACGTCACCGTTGGCGATCGTCGGAATCTCGGAAAGCGCGTCGGGGACCGGTTTTCCTTTATCGTCGTAGACGACGGCGTAGGAAAAGATCAAACCGGAAATGTCGCCGGTGGTAGAGTTCGCTTCGATTGCCGGATTCAACGTCGTGATGTCGGCATTGTAGCCGATCCTCAGTACGCCGGGCCTCGTCCAAGAGTGCGTTTGACCTGCACTCTCCGTACCGACCTTCGTACATCCCGTTGCCGTTGCGGCGATAATACCGGCGGCTAGCGCCGCGCGTGCGAGCTGTTTCAGACGGATCCTCCCTCTTCGTCGGGTGCGGCTTTCATGGTCTCTGGGTCGATTCCGTGACCTTCGTAGAAGTCGCGGAAAGCTTGCGGGGCAATCTCGGACGGCTTGATCTCGCTGCGTCCGCCCCAAAAGACGTTGGTGTATCCAAAGTCGATGCCCGCTTCGCGCAAATGGGCGTCGATTGCGGCTTTGTGCTCGAGCACGCGCTGCTTCTCCATGCCGTGTGCGACCGCCATGATGTTGACGTCGCGAAACTCCGGACCGCCTTCGCGCCAATAGGCGTGCGTGATCACGTAATGGCGCCCGACCTCGCGCCCCGCTTCCATCTCGCGTCCCTTCGGCACCGCCCAATGGAACAGCGCATTATATCGCGTGACGCGCTCGTTATTCGCCGTCGGCTTCACATGCTCGAGAAACGTCGAAAATCGCCCGATCACCCGTCGCGCGTTCAAATCGCGAGCGACCCGGCTAAACTCTTCGAGCGAAACGCCCGCCTCACGCGCACGCGCATCCCACAGATTGCGAACGATCTCGTCCGGCGCAAACTCACGCTTGAGCGCCGTCAGCACTCGCCACTCCAAATCCGTCAGATGCACGATGGCCGTATCCTTCGGCTCGGCCATCACCTCGGCGCGATCGCCCGGTTCCAACCCGCGACGCCGCACATGCCCGACCCCAAGCGCGAACACCATTTTCGCCGGCATCAACCGAAACGATTCCGCCCCGGTCTGCCGCGCCAAAAACTCCGCATGTTTGCGAATCGAATACCCCTGCGGCACCTTGATCGTCGTCCACAGCCGATACGAACTGCCCGGCGTAACCGAGTCCGTCGAACGAATAACGATGTGCCCCGAGAACGGATCATCGTTATACATATACTCAAAGGCGGCGTTGAGCCGCTCTTCGGGAATCTGCCAAGCGCAAAGCGCGCCTTGCGCGAGATTGGTCGACATCAATGTCTGCCGAACGCGCCGAATCGTCCCAGCCCGCACCATCGCCACGATCCGCTCGAGCACCGTCTCCACCGGCAATCCGCTCTGCTCGGCAATCGCTCCGAACGGATCCTCCTGAAATCCGCTCAGCCGGTCTTCGGAGATCGCAAGAATAGCCGCGTTCGTTGGATCCGAAATCGCAGCAGGCACAGTCGACTCATGGGAACCCATCATAACCCCATTAGACGGCGCAACACCCCGCTCCGTCCATTACTAAAGGGCGAGCGCCGGCGCGTGGGTAGAAACGACTCCCCTTCGAGCGGGAGCCGCTCGCGTTTTTTCCATCGTGGAAAAAACGCTGCTGCCCTCCTCGCCGCTCCCGCCCTCCTGGCTCCGCGGCTCGTTCGGAGCCTCCCGCTCGAAGGGGAGCCGTTTCTCCCCACGGGATCGAGCGAACGCCGCTACAGTTTGAGGTCGGATGCTCCCAGGGCGTAGGTGTAGCGCTCTTCGGCGACACGTTCGGCGTAGAGAACGTTGACGTAGTCGCGTTGCGCTTGAGCGTAGAGTGCTTGCGCGGTGACGACGTCGGTGATCGTTGCGGCGCCGACGTGGTAGCGGGCTTGCGAAGCTTGCAGGTTTACGGTGGCGCTGCTCAGTTCAGCTTGTCCTTGGACGAGCGCGGCGCGCGCCGAGATGACCGTTGCCAGCGCGCTTCGCACGTCGGATTGAACCGTAAGCTTTGTCGCTTGGAGTGCGGCGTTGGCTTGATCGAGCTGCGATGCGGCTACCGCGACGTTGTAATTCGTCAGGCCTTGATCGTAGATCGGGATCGAAATGGTCGCACCGATCGAGGACGTC